>JBGPHY010000240.1:0-8067 GCA_041484625.1 Terriglobia bacterium
ACCACCTGTCGAGCCGCTCAATCCGCAACAACGGTACCATTAGTTTATCCTCCGGAACCTGTCTCATAAAAGGGAAGTCGCATTTAAGTAGTATAACTAATAACCAGATCTGACCCTTTTGTTCCCCCTCCAACCCCTTTGTCAGCCTATGCTCGAATCCTTGCGAATCGGGTGGCAGGTCATCCGTTTTCGCTTTCTTCTTGACAAACTGTTCTCATTCTGAGAACATTCGGTTGTGAGAGTGATCAGCAAGAAGAAGATCGACGAATTCATCAAAAGGTTCCCGAACTCTCGATCCAGCCTTGAAAGCTGGTATGGCGTGGTTAGAAGGGCGGCCTGGAAATCATTGGCTGACGTAAAGAGCATATATTCTAGTGCCGATCAGGTAAACCGAAGGACGGTATTTAACATTTCAGGGAATAATTACAGGTTGATCGCACGAATCAACTATCGAACGCAGATTGTCTTTGTGCTCCACATTCTTACGCACAGAGAATATGACGAAGAAGGATGGAAACAATGAGTCCCGTTGCCAAAATGGATGAAAAGAGGTATGTGCGCCTGCTGGCTCGGTCCGGTCCACGTGTGCCTGAAACAGAAAAGGAATACAAGGGCCTGCTCTCGCAAATTGAGAAGCTGATGGAGCGGGATGAAGAGGATTTATCTGTCGAGGAAACCCGTCTGCTGACCTTGCTGTCAGTACTGGTCGAACAGTATGAAGAGAAAAACTACCCGATCTCAGATGCAAAGCCGCTCGATGTTCTGCGCCATCTCATGGAAGCTCGAGGGCTCACCCATAAGGATGTTTGGTCCTTATTTGGATCCAGAGGAACCGCTTCCGACGTCATCAACGGAAAGAGGTCCATCAGTAAGACCAATGCGAAGCGCCTGGCTGAATTCTTTCACGTGTCCGCTGATCTATTCATCTAAAGCCTAAACGAGAATGATCTTGTTCGCTGATGCCAATTGATAGACTCGATTTCGACAATCTCAGCGAGGCCGATCTTGCTGAACTGGTCACGATGCAAGTACCCGAAGGACTTAGAATTGAGTACAAGCGCGACCTCTACAGGAACTCGGACGCAGAGAAGCGGGAGGCCTTGAAGGATGTGTCCGCCTTTGCAAACTCCTTCGGCGGACACCTTCTACTGGGCATCGAGGATCAAAATGGACTTGCGAGTGCCATTCCCGGTGTTGCCAACGCTGACCCTGATGATGTGATCCTTCGCCTTGAACAGTTGATTCGCACTGGAATTGAACCGCGTATTCAGGGCATTCGCATTTGCGCGATTCGTCTAGCCAATCAAGCGTTCTGTTTCGTCCTCCGAGTCCCTCGCAGTTGGTACGCTCCGCACAGGGTCAGTGCCCAGAACTCGAACCGATTCTGGATACGAAACTCGAACGGAGTCCACGAAGCAAGCATCGAGGAGTTAAGAACCTTGTTTACCCTTGCATCTAGCGCATTTGATCGCGTTCGCCAGCTCAGGGAGGATCGGTTGACAAAAATCCTTGCCGGGCGAGGCGGGCGCCCATTGCAGGGCAATGGGCGGCTTATTCTACATATCGTCCCGTTCGCAACCGTATCTTCATCATGGCAAGTTGATCTCAACGCTGTCTACCTAAATCATCCTTTGTTTCGCCTAATAGGTACGCTGGGCTTTTCTCCTCGTTTCAATTTCGAAGGATTTTTGAACGAACGCGCAGATGAGCAGAACCTTGGCTATACGCAAGTTTTTCGCAATGGAATGCTTGAAGCCACGAAGGCCTCGATTCTTCGTGATCATGAAGGCCGCAAGCTCATTCCAGGGCTTGCGTTAGAACGTCACACATTTGAAGTGCTGCCTACCTATCTCCGGGGACTGCAAGATATCGGCGTCCCACCTCCACTTGTTTTCATGCTCACTTTAGAGGGCGTTGAGGGTGCTGTTTATGAAGTTCGCCAGAATCGCTTCGATGATTTTGAGCAAGTCTTCGATCGTTCGCTACGCAGAAGGCCAATGGGTTGGCTAGCAGTCCTGGCGGTTGTCTGTTTATTTCCAAATACTGTGACTGACCACATAGAGATTGCGGTCGGACCCATAGGAAATCCTAAAGGTTGAAGACAACCCGTGTCTGCCCGCTAGATCAAAGGCGCCATTAAACGCCTCTGCCGAGAGAGTTCATATTCGCAATCCCAAATGGCCCTTCCCGGAGCCCGGCAAAAATGCTATGTTTAACCTACGGAGCTCGAAAAGACCATGGGAATCCAGTTTACAAGTCAAGTCTTCAAAGAAGGTCCCAACTACGTGGCGTATGCACCGGAGCTCGATGTCTCCTCCTGCGGTCCCAGCAAGGAGAAGGCGCAGGCTAATCTCGTTGAGGCCGCGCGCCTCTTCCTGGAGGAGGCAAGAAAGATGGGTACCCTCGACCAGATCCTCGAAGAAGCCGGCTACGTGCGCAAAGACCACCGGTTCGAAGGCCCTCAGTTCGTCAGTATGGAGCCCGTCGTCCTCCCCCTTCCCTCGTAAATGCCCAAGCTCAGTCCTGTCTCGTACCGGCGCCTTCAATGTGTGTTCGAACTTGAAGGCTTTCGCTGCGTCCGTGAAGAGGGCGACATCTCGTTTACACCAAGCCAGGTGTGCTCGGGCCTTTAGTTATTCCGAGGTACCACTCCATTCCCGTCTTCATCATTAAAAACAACCTCCGAACGGCCGGGATTTCCCGTGACCGTTATTTTGAACTGCTCGCCCAGTGTCCCTAATCTGAAAGGGTGAATAAACCGCAGAGACGCGGAAGCGCAGAGCTAATATTCGCCCCTCAACCCGAGACCCTCTCCCGCGCACGGGGGCGAGGGTACACCGGCAATGATGCCTATGTGCCGCTGTGATGGGCGCTGCGACTTTCAATATGATGGGGTCATTCATTGGAGGCATCCGGGTCTTCATGGCCCTCTTTGTGTTTGGCCAGACCGCCACCAAAGCCGATCCCCAGATCCTTCGGATACTTCTCAATTCCTCCAAATTCAAATTCGAAGAACACGAGTGCTATCCCTACCAGTTGGTATAGGAGCCATCCGGACGTCGGTAGGTGGGGATGGGACTGGAGTGCTGTGTGACATCAGCCACCAGCGTGGCGTGGCTGGCGTCAAATTCCACCCCCAACCCCGGACGCTCATTGGGCCACAGCTTGCCGTCTCGGAAGTCAAAATAGGCGGACAAATGTGGCTCTGGTCGGGGGCCTGCGCCGGTCATCTCCATCAGCACGGGGCCGGAAAATGTCCCGCAGGCGTGGACGAGCGCCGCAGTGGACACCGCGCCCGTGAAATGCGGGATGAGCCCGACATAATGAGTCTCACAGAGGGCGGCGATTTTCATGAATTCCGTAATTCCCCCGCAATTGGGAAGTGTCACTCTTGAGAAATCTATCAAATGCCCTTCCACCAATTCATTGAGGTCCCATCGGTCCCCAAACTGCTCTCCTACGGCAATCGGCAGCTTCACCTGCTGGCGCAGGACACGGTAAATCGCGGGATTCTCCGAGCGGACCAGGTCTTCGGCAAAAAAGGGCTCCAGATCTTCGATCAGAGAACTCAGACGGACGGCATCGGCCTGGTCAAGCCGGGTATGGTAATCGATGGCCCAGGCGCCGTTGGGGCCCACTCCCTCGCGGATCTGCTTGCAGTCCTCATAGGTGCGTCGGAGCATCTGCTTCACCTCGAAAGCTTGACCAGGTCCCGGGTCGGCCACGGCGGTGCGATAAACCCGGAACCCCGCCTCCATGCAGGCACGAGCGGTTTCTCTCAGGGAACCCTTGTCAGGAAAGCCAGTCGAGTAACACTCCAGGTAGTCTCTTGAGAGTCCACCGAGTAATTCATAAACCGGCAGGCCCAGGACTTTCCCCTTGATGTCCCACAACGCCAGATCCAGGGCTCCCAAGGCATGGAGCTTCTCTCGCCCGGGGGGGTAGAAGTAACCTCGATACATAAGTTGCCAGAGGTGGTCGATCCGTCTGGGGTCCTCGCCGATGAGCATCGCACCGAGCTGCTCAATCGTTTCTCGAGTCCCGCCCTCTCCAATCCCGGCAACTCCCTGGTCGGTTTCGACGATTACAATTCCCGTGCTTTGGTTGTAAGTGGGCTTGGCATTGGGAGGAACGTAGTAGCGGATTCTGGTAATCCTCATCTTTGGGACCGCCGCCAGCAATCTGACGCGGTGGCGATCAGCCAGTATCGCGGACCCGCACGACAAGAATGCGAAGCGCAAAAACTCTCTTCGTTTCATGACAGTTTCTCCTCTTGAGGATTCCACCGTTCCAAAAAGGCAGCCAGCCTCATCAGTGCCGGCTCCAGGATCCCGCGGTCGGCTGCGAAGCAGATCCTCACTGAACCTTCGCCACCGTTGCCGAATGCGCACCCGGGGGCCAGGCTCACTTTCTCCTGGAGGAGCAGTTCTTTGCAGAAGGCAAATGAATCGCCCAGGCTCTCAATCTTCGGAAAGAGATAAAAGGCCCCGTCGGGCTCGGGAGCCACGACGTTTCTAACCGGCGCAAGTACTTCCTTGCACAAAGCCAACTGTTCTGAATAGCGCTGAAGCATGGAGCGAATCTCTGGTTCTCCGTGAAGAAGGGCGGCCTCGCCAGCCTTCTGGGACATGGAGGGTGCATGTGAAACCACGAATTCATTGAGTTGGGCGGCTTTTCGGGCTGCGTCAACTCGAGCGACCAGCCAACCCAACCGCCAGCCAGTCATGCAGTAACTTTTGGAAAAAGACTGGACCACAAGAACCGCATCCTCCCGCGTACATTTCCGGAGAATAGAAGGGGCCACACGCCCTCTGAAAAAGATACGCTCATAAACCTCATCTGCCAAAAGCCAGAGAAGGTGGCGACGGGCAAATTCCAGTAACTGGTCCTGATCGGTCGAACTGGCGACCCAACCCAGTGGATTGGACGGAGAGGTGTAGACCAGAAGCCTGGTGCGCGAAGTGACAGCCGATTCCAACCGGTCGAAGTTAATGCCGTACTTCGATTCGAAAAAGATTAGGGGTATCTCGATGGGGAGGCCTGAATACATTCGGACAATAGACGAGGCGTTCGGCCAGGCCGGGGTCAGCAGGAGAGCTTCGTCTCCCGGGTCGAGTGCCAACCGAATCGCCAGGTGCAGTGCCTGGACACCGGAAGCCGTGACGACAATCTCCGCTCCTGGGTCAAGAGTTACCTGGTGGAGTTCCCAGTATTTCTGCGCCAGGGCCACCCTGAGGCTTGGAAGACCGGCATTCTCAGTGTAGAAGGTGTACCCGTCCTTCAGAGCTTGAATCGCGGCCGCCTTGATGAACTCCGGTGTAGAGATGCTGGACTCGCCAAAGTGCAATCGCAAGACCCCCGGCAAGGTAAAGGCAAGATCGGCCAATTCACGAATCCGGGAATGCGGAACTGCTAACACACTGGAAGCCAGAGGAGTGTTCAATGGGAGCAACCGTTCAATTCCTCGACCGGAGGTACGCAAGATCTAGCGGAACCAGCCCGGGAGTGCACCCTGCCGGACCGCCTCTTCGGCGAGCCTCTCTTTTTCCTGCTGTCGGCGCTGATTGAGTTCCTTGATTTGAATGTCGAGGTCAATAACACGAGGCGGGAGTCCCATCGCTGTACTACCCACTACGGGAGCTTTGCCCCCCTCCACAAACGGCTGGCGGTTGATGAGTTGAAACCGTTCAGCACTCAACGGAGCAATCAATTCGTCATAACGCTTGTCGATTTGAGTGAGTTGTCGCTGCCAGTATTGCTGGTCCTTGGTCTGGGGAGGGCCTGATCTGGGCGGGGGAGCCCCCGCTTGCAGGGCCATCTGAGAATTCTCCCAGGAAGCGGGATTCCCGCTCTTTCGCAGTTCGTCTCGCAGAGAATCCAGTTCGGATTCGGCCCCTGCAACTTCGATCTTGTTCCGGGCTATCTCCTCCTGGGTCTGAGCGATCAACGGGGAGTACAAGTGTTCGCGATCATAGACGTCCGACTGATTGAGCAGTCTGAAGCTGTAATCATTCAACTTGGTCTGGAGGGATTCTTGTCTGCTCTTTGCCGACTGTAGCTTAGCCTTGGCCTCAATGAACCGCTTGCTCCAGTATTGCTCACCAGTTTCCGGTTCGGCACTCGCGCCGCCGCCGACCTTTGCAGGCTGGGCAGGACCGGTGCCCGGAGTCAGAGGCTTGTCATTAGATGAGGTGACAGACGGTTTGGTCTCATCTCCAGCGGAGAAATGCCCGAATTTCGTAAGATCGTCGTTGGTATAGACCTTGCCAGAGGGCGTCATTCTTTCTCGTTTAGCCCGTTCCTCTCGGGCAAGATCTGCCAGGTTTTGAGAAAAGCAGGGGGTGGCGGTCCATCCTGCTGCCCACAATGCCAAAAGGAAGCTTAGTTCTCTGCTCATAGTCTCATCCTCCGACGTCCCTGGAGCTCTTAAACTAGCCTGCGAGTTCCTCGAGCTTCCGCATGCTCTCTGCGACCCCCAGGGCAATAAGAAAATCCCCCGATTCGATAACGGAGTCCGACCGAGGATTAAACTGCATAGCCCCGGTCCTCTTTTTCATTGCCAGGATGATTATACCAAGGTTTTGGCGAATTTCGGATTGTTGCAAGGTGCGTCCGGCCATTTCGGACGTATCGGAAATCAGGATCTCTTCGAGTTGGAGGTTCAGCTGGGCCATGTCCCCTGCGGTCACCGATTCGATGAAGTAAGCCACGTTTGGCTTTAGAACCGACTGGGCCAGGATCTGTCCTGCGGACTGGGCGGGAAGGATGACCTTGTTCGCCCCAGCCTTCAGCAATTGCCTGGCTGCATTCTCCTCCTGCGCCCGCGCCACCACCAGCAGGTCCGGCCTGAGCCCCTTGGCAGTGAGGGTCACATAGACGTTGTCGGCGTCGGTGGAGATGGCTGCAATCAAACCGCGAGCCCGTTCTACGCCGGCCTTCCGGAGCACTTCCTCGTCTGCCGCATCCCCATGAATCGCCAGACAACCTTCGCTGGCCAGGCGCTGGGCGACAGCCTCGTTTTTCTCTATCACAATATAAGGCACCCGGTGCTGATTGAATTCCCGGATCACCCTGCTACCGACTCGGCCGGCACCACACAGGATAAAATGGTCCTTCAATCGTTTGGTCTCTTTTTCCATGCGCTTCCTTCCCAAATAGGATGCCAGCTGAAGTTCCAAGGCGCGTTGAGCGAGGTTGTTGATCCCATAGCCGACCACCACCACTCCCATGACAATCAGGCCGACTGTGAAGAGCTTGGCTTCACTGCTGAGATCCTTTGGTCCTCCTAGCCCCACCGTCGAAAGGACGATGACGGTCATATAGAAGCCATCGACAAAGGACCATCCCTCCAACAGGCGATAACCGAGGGTCCCGATGACGACCAGCACCACAAGGATTGCTATGAAGGAGGTGAATCTCCAGTGAGACATGAAAGTGAATCCAGGCCGTTCGGAGTAACCCTTTCCGTTTGCCGCATCAAGACTCCTACCCGTCTTCGGCGAAGCGGCTGAACAAGGCGGCAGCAGGGAAGGCGGTCGAGCAGAGAGTCCGGCGCCAGCTAAACTTACCTTCTGGCGGATCAGGTCTTTATGAACAGGAACCACTCAAGGAGCAGGGCCCCTCGGAGTCGAACTAAGCTTTCAAGTTCCAAGGGCCGCGGTACTCGCGCATCACCATGGCCTGAGCGTCAGGGTCGCCAATGACCTTTTCGTTTTCCACGTCCCAGTGGATCATACGGCCCAGACGCTGGGCCATGTTGCCCAGGTGACAGGCGATCATCGAATTGTGGCTGATTTCCACGTCCGAGTTGGGCGATTTGCGTGAGCGCATGCAGTCGATGAAGTTCTGCACGTGCGTCAAATGGTAATCCGGATTCGACACATTACGGCGCGGTACGCCTGCTGACTTGAAAACCCGGTTTGGCTTGTCAATCCGATCAGTCTCCGGGTAGACCTCCCAACCGCCGCGGTCCACCACCAGGACTCCCTGTTCACCGTGGAACTGCACACCGTGCTCTCGTGCTTCCGGACCTCTCCCAACGCCCAAGGCATGCTCCCAAATCATGCT
>JBGPHY010000241.1:0-8063 GCA_041484625.1 Terriglobia bacterium
ATTGTTGCTTTGACCCTTTGGCGAGTTGATCCTGCGGAACCATGTTCACCTCCATCGAAATCTCCCCCCTGTTGGTGAACTTGATTGCATTGCTCAACAGGTTGACCAGGACCTGACGGAATCGAAGGGGGTCGCCTTGCAACTGATCCGGAATTTCGGGAGGAACTCGACAGATTGGTGACGCTGAGGAAGGAGCCAATGCGAAGGAAGGGAGAATGCGTCAGGTAGAGCGCCCGGGACGTCTCGCAGCAGCCAAATAGAATCTCCTGCGACTGCTCGTCCCGGGTTTCAGAAGGAGGGGGCAGAGTGCCAACTCTCCCCTTTAGAACGGTTCCCGGAAGCAACCCCGCTCAGGGTGGCAGTTTTCCGGTTCCACGGTTTGTCCGTCCGGACCCAGCACGGTCTGGGTCATGGCGCACCAGTAACTATTGTCATGGGCGGGCACCACGTTGGGGTCGTACTCCGAGTTGTAGAACAGGCTCTTCCAGCGAATGCAGTTGCAGACCTCATTGTGCAAATGTTTGAATCGCTCGTGCATGGCTACGTTCCTCCTTGTGACGCCTGCAGAATAGCGCGTTTGACCGCCACCCGCGCCTGCTGTACCTTGTAGCCGTTCTTGCTCAAGGGCGTGGCGGCACTCAAAGCGGTTTTGCCGGCCTCGGCAGCCAACCCTTCACTGATGGTTTTTCCCGCAAGCGCCTTCTCCGCATCCGAGGCTCTCCAGGGTATCGGAGCCACGTGACCCAGGACGATGCGGGCGCTTTCCACAATCTTCCCTTTCATCTTCAAAGCCACGGCGGCAGCGGCTAGCGGCCAATCCAGCGCCTCTTTCTGGCGAACTTCATAGGTCGCATTCTTAATCCCCTTGGCTGGAGGAACCAGGATCTCACCGAGGATTTCGTTGGGCTTCAACACATACTCCCGTTCCCCCTCACTTCTAGGAGTCAGGAAGAATTGTTCCACTGGCACTTCCTTCCAACCCTGCGGTCCAAAAATGCGGGCCTTGGCCTGCAAGGCAATCAAAGCTGGCGCCAGACTGGAAGGGTTGACGAAATAGGCAGGTCCCGAGTTCCCCAAGACGGCATGGTACTGATTTTCCCCCTGGGGAATAACGTCTTTGCCGTTCTCGTCCTTGGGGAAATATCCCAAACCCGTTCGGAAGTACCAGCAGCGCGGCCGCTGGCAAAGATCGCCGCCGACCGTGCCGAAGTTGCGAACCTGGGCGCTGCGAACTCCGTCGGCCGCCTGGAAAAGGGCGGGGTACTCGGCCTTCACTGTTAGGTTCTCCATCAACTCGGTCAGCGTCGCCAGAGCCCCCAGGCGCAGCCCGGTAGCGGGGGCATAATGAATCCCTTGCAGTTCCTTGACCTCCTTGATGCTGACCACTCGCTGGGGGGTTGACAGGTAATCCTTCATCAGGCTGAGAAGGTCGGTGCCCCCAGCCAGGATTTCACTCTCTCCCCATTGGGCCGCCAACAAGCTCACGGCCTGCTCTTTTGTAGTGGGGGTGGCATACTCGAACGCTTTCATGAAGTAAGCCCTCCTTTCTTTTCCAATGCAGCCAGCACGCGGTAGGGGGTAAAGGGCGCCAGTGGGACGCGCACTCCGATGGCATTGGCAACAGCATTTCCAATAGCTGCGGCGGGGGAAACCACCGGCGGTTCGCCTAGCCCAATGACCCCGCGAGCGTCCTGCTCAGGATCCTCCATCCACATGTGCACCACTAGTTCACCGGTGTCACCGATCCCTGTCAGCTTGTAGAACTCCATGTTGGCATTCAATTGCCGGCCGGTGACGTCGTCCATGATCCTCTCCTCGAACAGAGAATACCCAATCCCCATGATCATAGCGCCGTACACCTGGCTTTCGGCCGTTTTCTGGTTGATAATCATTCCGCAGTCCTGGACAGCCACGAACTTGTTGAGCTTGACGATCCCGGTCTCGGTGTCCACGGAAACGTCCGCCATCTGAGCGCCTCCCACACCGCTGTTGATCAGGTTACCCGGACCCGGGTTCTTGCCACTCACCGTAATCGGGGTGACACCCAGCTTAGCAGTGGCCTGATTCCACGTCAGACTCTTGGTCGGATTCCCCTTCACCTGAATCTTTCCACCCGCAGCTTCCAGTTGTGCCGGTTCGACTCCCAGGGACGGGGCCACCTTGGCAAACAACTGGTCCAGGGCGTCCAGGGCTCCCCGGCGGGTGGCGGAACTTACACCGCCAACCGTGGTGCTGCCGCCTGAGGCCCCGGCGTTAGGATAGTCGGGAGATCGACCAATGTTCACCTTGACGCCGCTCACGGGCAACCCAAAGGTCTCAGCCGCGACCATGGCAATGACTGTCCGGGTTCCTGTGCCCAAGTCCTGGCTGCCAATGTCCACGGAAGTTGACCCGTCTGCATTGATGGTGATGCGGGCCTCGCAGTCATGACCGCGTCCGCCCCAGGTATGAATGGAAAGACCCAAACCCTGCTTAATGTGGCCAGGAGTTGTGTCACCACGGGGATGCCACTTCTTCTTCCAGTCGATAAGTTCGGCTGCTTTCAGAAGCTCCTTGCGATAGAGTTCGGACCGTTCACCAGTCAAGGCAATATTCTTGACGAAGAAATCCAGCGCATCCATGTTGAGCTTGGCTGCCATGTCCTCTAGGGCTGACATCGTCAAGTAACACGCCTGCGGGTGATTGGGAGCCCTCCAGGCTCGCTGGGCACCTGTATGGGTGGTAACGGCAATATTCTTCTTTCGTGCATTGGGGACATTAACGACGTAAGGGATTACCTCCGTCACCGATAATCCACCACCGGTCGGTCCGCCAGTTCCCCAGGTTTCCGACTGCCAGGCGACCAGGGTGCCATCTTTCTTGGCCCCAACCTTGATCTTGGCGAAGGCCGAGGGCCGATTCCCCGCAACGAAGATTTCAGCTTCGCGCTCCAAAAAGGTTTTTAAAGGAGCCCCAGCCTTCTTGGCCAGTTGAGCCGACTGGATTCCCCATGAATCAGCCCCAAATTTACTGCCAAATCCGCCCCCCACATGGTCCATCCGGACTTTGATATTTCCGGTCGGGATCTGAAGCGGCTGAGCATACTGTTGTGCCATTCCAGAAACGTTCTGAGTCGAAGGATAGACCGTGAGATTCTGATCTTGCCACTCGACCACCTGGCCGTGGGGCTCCAGTGTGCAGTGGGCAATGACCGGAATTCCGTACTCCCCTTCATGGGTGACTTCGGCTTCCTGGAAGGCTTTGTCGGGGTCACCCTGGAGGTGTTCGGTCGGTTTTTTGGCCCATTTTCCTGCTTTGGACAAATCTGCTTCGTTGACCAGGTGCGGCAACTTCTCGTACTTGACTTTGATCTTCCGAAGAGCATCCTCAGCGATGTGTTCATTTTCAGCCGCCACGACTGCGATTTCGTCGAGGGCCCATTGGATCTCGGCCCCAGGCTCTTTCAGCGTCATCACTGCCTTGACGCCCGGCACTCGTTCGGCTGCGCTGACATCCAGACTCACCAGCTTGGCATGGGCATAAGGGCAGCGCAGGAAGCGGCCGAACAGCATCCCCGGACGTTTCAAATCCGAGGAGTACTTGGCTTTCCCGGAAACTTTATCGGGGCCGTCCAGTCGTGACACCCGCTTGCCAATGAGACTCCTCTGCTTGGCTTCCGGCCATTTGTATTCAGGCATGAGATTGTCCTCCCTTCTGCTGCTTGGCTGCCTGCAGAACTGCGCGGGTGATTCCCGCATAGGTGCCGCAGCGGCAAAGATTGCCACCCAGTCCCTTGCGGATCTGCTCCGTGGTCGGATTGGGGTGAGTGTCAAGGAATGCCTTGGCGGCCACGACAAATCCTGGAGTGCAGTAGCCGCATTGCTGGGCGTCGTTGTCCACAAAGGCTTGTTGCATCGGGTGAAGTTGGTCTTGTTTAGTCAGACCTTCTACCGTCGTGATTTCCTTCCCTTGCGCCTCAACTGCCAGCAGAGCACACGCATATGCGGCCTTACCATTGATCAACACGGTACAGGCTCCACAGACAGACCGGTCGCAGACCTTCTTGGCGCCTGTGAGTTCCAGTTCATCACGCAGCGCCTCCAGCAGAGTGATACGAGGCTCCAAATTCAGTGATTTGGCCACCCCGTTGACCCGGAGGGTAATTGGGACTTTGCCGGGGCCAAGGAGCTTGGCTCCCGCCGGCGTCTGAGCGGCTTCAAGGACTTCTGTAGTGGCTACAATCCCACTGGACAGGACTGCCCCAGCCCCTTTGATAAAGCCACGCCTTGAAACTTGCGCAGACGAACCGGCTTCTTGATCATCAGGTTTTGCCATGTACGAACCTCCCGTGATTTTCGAAACCATCATGCATGAAAGCCAATTAATAGAGATACTAGAATTTCTAGGGATCCCGAGAGTCGGTTGCTCTCCGGCTCACAACCTCCCCCACTATGCTCAAGGGGAACACTCTCCTTCGAGGTAATTCTCGGTCTCTTTGCCAATTAAACAAAATCATAGGTATTCCCCTTTCCCCTTGTCAACACAAAACTCCTTTTCAACCATTTCGCAGATCGTGGCATCGCTGGAGTAGAAATCCATCTTCTGCTATCCTTGGATTCAACATATTCTTTGCGGGCTCAGCCCTCAAGGGTGAGTGCCGCTGACAGCCTCGTCACAACGGGGAGTGTCGGGGAGGAAATTGTGAGATCAATCGCTAAATGGCGCATCTTAGTGACCGGCATGTGTTGCATCGCTTTCGGGATGGCTCTGGCGATCCAGGCGGCTGAACAAACCATGGAACAGTTGAAGGCCGGCCTGAAGAGTCCGAAGCCCCAGGTCCGCCGAAAAGCCGCATCGGAGATGGGCAAATCCCGCAACCGGGATGCCATGGCTCCACTGCTGGCTGCCGCCCAGGACTCCGACGTGAAGGTCCGGGTGGAAGTTGTGAAGGCTCTGGGGTCGCTTCGGGATCAGCGGTCCATCACCATGCTCCTGACGACTCTGCAGGATCCGGCAGCAAGTGTTCGGGAAGAATCCATCATCGCGCTGGTTAATCTCTACGCGGAACGCGACGAGGGTTTCTCGTTCACCCGGTTGGCTGAGCAGACTTACAAGACCATTAATCCATTCAGTGATCAGGTAGGTCATGACCCCACTGTGGTCGAGCCCTACATCAAGGTGAGCCCGGTTGTCACCGATGCCATTGCAGAGCGGTTGGTTGACTCGAGCCTGGGTATACGCATCGATGCGGCCAATGGGCTTGGCATTCTGCGGGTTGAAAATGTTATTCTCAAGATGCTGGAAGCAATGAAAGTTGGAGATGCAAACCTTCGCATCGCCATTCTTCGGGCTCTCTACAAGATCCGGAACACCTCAGTGGACACTGGGATCCTTCTCTACCTGAACGACGCCAACAGCAATGTCCGGGAGGAAACCCTGTTGACTTTGGGCCTCTTTCGCAGTCGCAAGGCCTTGCCGGAAATTCAGAGAATCTATGATCGGAACCCGGACACCAAACTCCGTGTAAAGGCTCTGCAGGCCATCTCGCTGATCGGGGACCCTTCCTCTACGGACCTCTTCAAGCGGAACCTGCGGGACCCTGATGCTCAGTACCGACAGTATGCGGCAGAAGGGTTGGCCCGTGTGGGTGACCCATCGCTAGTAGAGGAGATCTCCCGGACCCTCTTGGCCGAAAAGAAGGAGCCTGCTCAGCTGGCACTCAGTTTTGCGCTCTATCGGATGGGTCGAAAAGAGTATCTCGACAAGCTAGTGTCCTCTTTAAGTTCCAAGGAGAATCACAGCCAGCTGGAAGCTTATTTCATAGAAATGGGCAAACCGGTGTCGTATGAACTGGTGAGGTATCTGAATAATGAGGATCCACGGGTCCGGGCCAGGCTTTGCGTAGTCCTGGGGCAAATTGGTGACAGGTCCATACTGGACAAGATTCAGCCACTCCTGAAAGACCCCAACACTGAAGTGATTTCCGAGGCCACACTGGCGGTAAAGCGACTCGGAGCCCGTTGAAATTTCCCGGGATCTGACTCTTCTAACCCCGTGCCTCTGCTTTCCCGGGGGCGGGGCAGGTCGAAAGTGTATCTTCTCTCTATCGCATCATCTTGTGGCATTTGTTTAGCCTTGCACAAAATGATGTAGTTTTTCTGCCAAACCCACCGGAAATACCCCCCCAATTCTCCAAATCAACCGAAAAAACCCCTAAAAAACTGGCTTGACAGCCCGGGGATTCTGTACTAACGTCCCGCTCAAAACTGGCCGATAAGTGGGAGCAAACCTTAGTTTGGGGAACGACTAATGGTCCAGCCCAAAGAAGTCATGAACGTCAGGGAAGCTTCTCAATATCTCGGTATCTCTCCCGACACTCTTTATAAGTATGTTTCGATGGAGCGGATCCCGGCATTCAAACTAGGTAACCGCTGGCGCTTTAAGAAGACCGTGCTGGATGAGTGGATGGAGATCAAGTGCAGACCTGGACTCAGAGAAAAAAGATAAAGTTTGTATTTTTTTCTCTCGATAAAAAGTTTTTAACCTATTGATCAGGAATTAAAACGTGCAACTCTTAAGCCGACAAAAACCTTTGGTGGGTCTGGATATCGGATCCAGTACAGTCAAGGCCGTTGAACTTCACAAAGTCAAGAAGGGCTATGAACTGGCTTATGCCGCCATGGAACCTCTGGCCTCCGATACCGTTGTGGACGGGGCCATCATGGACGCGCTTTCAGTTTCCGATTCGATTTCCAAGATCTTCGCCGAACAGAAGATTAAGACCCGGCACGTGGCGACGTCGGTGTCGGGCCATTCCGTCATTGTCAAAAAGATCTCTCTTCCCTTGATGAGTGAAGAGGAATTGGAGGAATCGATTCAGTGGGAGGCGGAACAACACATTCCGTTTGATATTCAGGACGTTAACCTGGATTACCTGGTACTTAATCCTGCCTCGCCTTCCAGCACCACAGACGTTCTGCTGGTGGCTGTCAAGAAAGACAAAATCCTCAACCACACCAACGTCATTACTCAAGCGGGCAGGAGTCCGGTTGTGGTAGACATTGACGCTTTTGCAGTTCAGAACGCCTTCGATGTTAACTATTCTCCGGCGTCCAATTCCACCGTGGCTCTTCTCAACATTGGAGCCAGCATCATGAATATCGTGGTGACCAAGGGGGGAACCCCTCTATTCACCCGGGATGTGTCTTCTGGCGGTAATCAGTATACAGACGTGCTTCAAAAGGAGCTGAACCTTAGCTTTGAAGAGGCCGAGCAGGTCAAGATGGGTAAGACGATCGAAGGAGTCCCCAGCGAGAGTGTTCCTTCCCTGCTTCAGTCTATCTCTGAAGTCCTCCTGCTGGAGGTTCAAAAGACTTTTGACTTTTTCCGGGCGACTTCGATCGGGGACCAAATCCAGCGGATATATGTAAGCGGCGGCTGTGCCAAGGTCTTCGGACTTCTGGATCTTCTTCAACAAAAGTTCAGCATCCCGGTGGAAATGCTCAATCCGTTTCGGAATCTGACCATTCGGAAAGGACTTGAACAGGCCAAGCTTGACGAGCTAGCTCCCAGCATGGCAGTTGCGGTCGGACTGGCCTTAAGGAGTTTTGATCATCAATGATTAAAATCAATCTTCTCGGGCGCACCAAGGTCAAAGCCGCCAAGCCCAAGACTATTCGCGGGCCCTCTAATACTCTCATTTCGATGATCATGGCAATTTCGGTGATCCTGGTTGCTGTGGGAGTTGTCTTTTTCTGGCACCGGGTAGCGTCAGGGCAGGATGCGGATCTGACCCGCCAGATCACTCGGGCGAAGAAGGAAAAGATCCGCCAGGAGGGTTTGCTTAAGGAGAATGAAGTCTTCGAGAAGCGGCGCAAACTGCTGGAAGCGCGGATCGACGTGATTGAGTCCCTCAAGAAGAATCAATCCGGCCCGGTCCGGATTCTGGACTTGCTGAGTGATTGTGTCCAGCGAACTGACGGTTTGTGGCTGCGGGAATTGGGGCAAAAGGAGAATCTCTTCACCGTCAATGGATGGGCGACTGGAACACCCAACGTTATTGCCGATTTCATCACCAATCTCGG
>JBGPHY010000242.1:0-8063 GCA_041484625.1 Terriglobia bacterium
CTGTTGTTTCAAAACCGAATAGATCCGAGTGGTCAGTTGACGCGCCACCGCCACGATGGCTTTGCGGGCAGCCACCTGCCGGGGATGTCTGTCATAAATCCGCCGGTAAAATTCTCGCAACTCTGGATCTTTGCGAATGGCCGTCCAGGCCGCTGGGATCAGCTTGTTGCGCAATCGGCTATCCCCGCTGCGGGTGATGGCCCCGCGCTGGATGTCGTCGCCGGTGGAGTGCTCGCTGGAGACCAAACCCAGAAAGGAGGCAATCTGGCGGACCTGGCTCAACTGGCGCCAATCGCCCAGCCGCGCCACCCAGTGGCTGGCGGTAATCCAGCCCAACCCCGGCACCGTCAGCAGCCAGCCGATCGACTGTTTCAGCTCCGGGTCTTGCTGGCAGAACTGGCGCATCTGCTTTTGGGCGGCGGCGGCCAGCTGGTGAAACTCCAGACTGCCGATCAAACTGTCCAGCTGAAAGCGGACCGAACCGTTACAGGGCAGGGTCCCCACCTCCCGCCGCACACGGGCCCACCACTGACCGCTCTTGTTCCGGGGGGCTTCGGGAAACGGGATGCCTTCATACAACAGCAGCGCCTTGATGCGGAGCTTGGCCGCGGTCATCTGGCGAACGTGGCTGTCTCGGAGTTGCACCAAGTGCCGCAACTGGCGGTAGAGCTCGGAGGGAATGTGAATGCTGTGCAACTGTCCCCCACGCAGCCCTTCGGAAAGTTTTCGACTGTCGAGCCGGTTGGTTTTCACGCGGTTTCCCGGAGCGGTCGGAACCATCGCCGGGGCCACCACCAGGCAGCGATGGCCCCCCGCCGTCAAATCGTCATAGAGGCCCAAGCCCGTCGGCCCGACTTCGTAAGCCAGGGCGATCTTGCGATCCGCAAAATGTTTGCCCAGATAGTTCAGCAAGTGTTCGGAACTATACGGCATCTGCAACGATTTCAACAGGCGCTCATGATCGGTGAAGGTCACCGCTATCCGGCTCTTGTCCACATCTAGGCCGGCGAAGATTTCAAACTGACGCGGAATAATTCCTTGCTGAATTGTTTCAACCATGGTGCACGCTCCTGGATGGTTCGAGTCGACTGCTTCTTAATACCAAGAGTGTAGAACAAGGGACCGACATTCAGCATACAAGTCTCCAATCTCACAGTCTATTTCTTGACGATTACTAAGCCCCCTTACTTTCAGGGATCGTATTTCACCCGACGGAACCTCAGCAAGCTTGCGCCTTCCCGCTTGGGCACTCCTCATTTTCCTGCAGATACACTTAAGGCCAGCCACTTGCTTAAAACCCAGCAGAATAGCCCAAAGTAAGCGCTCAATTCCTGAAAACGGACAATAATCCCTTATAATATTGAGCCTTTGGCCTGTGTCATGATGGGGGACTAACATTTACCTTTATCTTGTTACGCGAAATTTGCTGATTTTTTGGGAGTGGATTTATTTACGGATTCACGGGAAGCTAGGTGCCCTGACGGGAAACATGCGGAATGGCAGCCGCATGCCCCAAGTCAAGCAAATCCACCATAAGGGCTCAGAGCAGTCTCGGAACGGGGCCTCGGGTGTTGTCATTTCTATAATGGACGATTAACTATGTTACAAACCCGGCCTGAGCGCTCCGACTCGCGCTCTTTCGCGCCCATAATACGATCCCCGCACACAACACAACTTCTGGTCGGGTTTGCACTTGCATTGACTGTCCTGACCCTGTATCAATCATCTCTACGGAATGGCTTTCTCAATTACGACGATCCCGCGTACGTAACCTCGAACCTTCACGTTCGCCAGGGCCTTTCCTGGCCCAATGTTGCCTGGGCTTCCACCGCTACTGTGGAAGCCAACTGGCATCCTGTCACCTGGATCTCTCACATGGCGGATGTGGAATTATTCGGCATGAACCCGTTCGGCCATCATTTAACAAATCTGGTATTGCATCTATGCAACGTCATTCTCTTGTTCTTGCTATTGCACAAAGCAACCGGTTGCCTTCCCCGTAGTGCTGTGGTAGCCGCACTCTTCGCCTTTCATCCGTTGAACGTGGAGTCGGTCGCGTGGGTCGCCGACCGCAAGTCCCTGCTCTGCACGTTTTTTCTGCTGCTTGCATTTTGGGCTTACGGTTCGTACGTGCGGCGGCGGGGAGTCGCTAGTTATCTCGGCGTCATCTTGTTTTTTGGATTAGGTCTTATGGCCAAGCCCATGATCGTGACCTTCCCTTTCATGCTTCTCTTATTGGATTTCTGGCCCTTGAGGCGGTTGAGTTCGGGTGATTCGGTATCAATTGCAGAATCTCAATCTCGTATCACGTTCTTCGGGCTGCTCTCTGAAAAAAGTCCGTTGTTTGCCATGTCCGCAGCCAGTGCATGGATTACGGTATATGCCCAACATAAAGAGGGAGCTATTGGCAGTACAGTTTTGCTGCCGCTGAATTGGAGAATTGAGAATGCAATTTATTCGTATCTAGATTATATCCTCAAAGGAATCTGGCCTTCGCACCTAGCTGTGTTCTACCCCCATCCAGAGAATTCTCTCGCATTGTGGATGGTTATGTCGTCGACAGCGATACTTATAGGAGCCACAGCCTTAGTGTGGCATTACCGCAGAGAGCGTGAACTCTTAGTGGGATGGCTTTGGTATCTAGGCACGATGGTGCCGGTGATCGGCATTGTGCAAGTGGGCGGTCAGGCCATGGCGGATCGCTATGTCTATATTCCTTTCCTTGGGCTGTTTGTCATGGTGGTTCGGCTGGCGGCTAATCTGGCCGCCAGAATTAAGCTGAGTCGTGCCATCACGCTAGCCCTCGTGTTTGCTGTTCTCTTTGGATATGCATCTGTTTCATATCGTCAAATAACCTACTGGCGGAATAGCTACACCCTTTTCTCCCATGCTGTGCAAGTAACGAGCAGGAACGCTATCGCCGAAGATAATCTCGGAGTTGCCCTTATGGAAATGGGGCACCCCGAGCTAGCAGATCCGCATTTCAGAGCGGCCATCCAAATCGCACCCCGGATTTCGACAGCGCACTACAATCTTGCCACTCTGCTCCACTCCAAAAACCGGTTGGATCAAGCCAAACATGAGTATGAAACAGCGCTATCCTACGGTTCCGACCCCACCGAACTCGCCCAGGCGCACAACAATCTGGGGGCGCTCCTAATGCAGCTTAATCAAGCAGCCGAGGCGATCTCTCAGTTTGATGCCGCGATCCGAATCAATCCCAACAAGCAGAATAGTTTCTTAGGAAGAGGTTCTGTGGAGTACAAGCAAGGCAATCTCGGTGCCGCGTTGAGCGATTTCTCCTGCGCGGCGCAGCTTGCACCGTCTGCCGCCGCTAATTTCTGGATTGGGCGTACCTTGGAAGATAAAGGTGATTTCGCCGGGGCGGCAAAAGCCTATGAAATGACCTTACGGTTAGCACCCGACATGAAAGAAGCTCAAGCCCGCCTTGATGCAGTTCTTCTGAAGCTCGACTGTTGCGGCGTCCATTAACGGATGTGACCGTCACATAGGCCGCTGTACCTACCTTTCCGCTCAGATCCTGCGCTTCGATGCCCTAACTTTTCGCGCGTCGTCTTCCAGTTCCGTGGTATTTACTTAAAGCGCAATCCGCCCCGTGCTTCTGTAAGTCCTTCTATTGACGTTTTGAGCTGGACTCGATCTCCGTAATAGCCAGATGCGAGTGCCCGACTTCATTGCTCGTCGAGAAGACTCACGACCCGGAGGTCATCCGCACAGAGTTCCGGGATCGAGAGTCGTTTCCAGTCAGTGAAGCGAAGGCAGGCTCTGCCGGAGAGCAACTTGCCAAGGAAGAGCCGACTGGAAAACCGATCGAAGCCGATGAGGGCTGGGAGCGACCACAACAGATGCCGCTCCCAGCCTTGCCGAGTCCTCCATCGTAAATCCATGGTGGCCTCTTCCGGTTGCGGCGACACCTTTCCCGACTCGATCTCGCGCACCGCAGCGACTATTAATTCAAGGGAATACTGTGAGCCCTTACGGTGGATTTGCTTGACTTGGGGCATGTGGCTGCCGTTCCGCATGCTTCCCGTAAGGGGACGGAGAACCATGGATTGCGCCTGGATTGGTTATAGATTCATGGGGGAACCTTCCATCGGCATTTTCGTCTAATTTTCTCTAGGATTTAGCCGAATGAACAGTGAGAGGGTAGAGGAAATGGGGAGCCAAACGCCATATTAGGGAAACCGCATATGATCGACCCGTCTGAACTGATCGAGATCCACATTGGGAAGAAGGTATTCATTTATCTATTGTACATAGACCCTGGTAATGGCGCATTGCTCCTGCAGATAGTAGTAGCCGCGGGCACCGGGGCGCTTTTCTACTTTGGAAAGATCTGGACACGAGTGAAGCGGATTTTCATTAGGGATGGTCCTCGGAGAAATGACCAATAGTTTTTCCTCTTTTCGTGATCCAGGCGGAAGGGTTTTCATATCGGGTAAGCGAGTCATCCGAGCCATCAACAAAGAGGGATCTCGAACCCTCATCCCCTTTCTCAATTCTGCTCTCGCTTCCCAACTCATCGCTTCGGGTCAATTAGTTAAGACCTTCATGCTGGATTCATCGGCCGGATCTGGATTTGTGGTCGGGGAGATTGTCAACAATACGGAGATTCTCCTTGAACACGAGAAAATTCCCTTCCCTTCCTACCCTTACGAATGGCCGCCGGAAATGCTGTTGTCGGCAGGGCGACTGACTTTGCGCCTCGCCGAACTGCTACAACGGAATGGAATTGGATTGAAGGATGCGACACCCTACAACGTTCTCTTCAGGGGTAGCACTCCTGTTTTTGTCGATCTGCTTTCCATAGAAAGGCGGGATGAACGTGACCCGATCTGGCAGGCCGAGGCTCAATTTGAAAGGACTTTTGTTCTCCCCCTTCTAGCCAATGCTTCGTTGGGCTTCTCATTAGGCGAGGTCTTTCTGGTCCATCGGGATGGATTGGAACCGGAAAAGCTCTACCGAATGAGCAGCAGCCTCCAAAAAATATCGTCGCTATTCTTCCGGTTTGTCACGCTGCCTGCGTTATTAGGAAAAACCCAGAGGCCTGGTAAAAACGACGCCTATCGGCCGCGACGCTCGGCGGATAAGGAAAGGGCGCAATTCGCACTCCGTTTTCTCTATCGGCGCTTGAACCGGCACCTGACGCGGCTCGAGACCAGGTTATCGAGAACATCCCATTGGGTTGATTACATGTCTCACAACACCTATGATGCGGAACAGTTCGCCCTGAAATGTCGTTTTGTGGAAGATACTCTGAGCGAATGTGCCCCCCGGCAGACTCTGGATGTGGGCTGCAATATCGGCCACTTCAGCCTCATGGCAGCCAAGTGCGGTTCCTCGGTAGTCGCGACTGATATCGATCCCGCCGTGGTTGGAACGGTTTGGCATTCCGCCAGGAGAGCGAATCTGGAAATATTACCCCTGGTTGTGGATATTTCTCGCCCCAGCCCCCGCCTGGGGTGGCGAAACACTGAGCAACCGTCTTTTCTCGAGAGAGCAACAGGTTACTTTGATCTGGTCTTAATGCTCGGGATTATTCACCACCTTCTAGTGAATGAACGGATTCCCCTGGAGGAAATCCTCGATCTGGCTAGCACTCTCACCACTAAGTACTTGCTCATTGAGTTTATAGGTCCGGAAGACGCTATGTTTCTCCATCTGGTTCGCGGTCGGGAGAAGCTCTTTGGCTTCTATAGTCGTGAGTATTTTGAAACAGGCTGCCATAAATATTTCGATCTCGTCCGCTCTGTTAGAATCGGTGAATCCCAGCGCTGGCTCTATCTTCTCAAGAAAAGGGAAGCCTGCCAGGGGCAGCCCCGTGACTTTCTGGAACAAACCCGGGTCTCTTCCCAAAGCGTCGTTTCTGCTCTTGGGTGAATCCGAGGGTCCGCCTGAGGAGTGAAATACCTTTGAAGGATATCCTCTTTTCATTTTCGCTGGCCAATCTCTTCTTTGTTCGGGTCTGGTATCTCTTGTTTGTCCACGCGAGAAGAGGGAACAATTATTTCCAGAAAGAGTTTTCTTCGATCAACCATTTTGTCGCACTTATAATCGACATGTTCCTGTTAGCAGCTGTGATCTGGTGTGGAAAAACCTTGCTGAAGCGACTGCAAACGGAGCCCGTGCGATTGCTTGGAATCTGGATTTTCTTTGTGGGCCTCTGGATCCCTTTGGGTTCAGTGTGCAAGATTCTCTCCTGGAACGGAATTCATTGGATGCACTATCTCGACCTGGACTACCTGTCGTCTGAATGCAACCCCTATGCGGCAGCGCTTGCCATTAGTTTCTCTTGGGCTATCACGTTGGCCTTGTTGGTCAGATGTCGCGAACCCGTATTTAATGGTCTGCGCGCGTTCGTCATTATCATGTTCCCGCTGTTTCTGATGACCCTGGCTCAGGCAATCTGGTATCCCTGTGTCCATCTCGCAAACTTCACCAGAGAAGAGACTCAGATAAGATCGGCTACCCACTTATCCCCCAATGAGCCCACGGAGATACCTCGCGTATTGTGGCTCTTGTTCGATGAAATGGACTATGAAAAGGCTTTCCTGATGCGGCTAGGAAACAATTGTATCCCTGCAATCAGCCAATTTGCTCAGGAGTCTTTTTGCGCTGCCCAGGCGTTCCCTCCAGCGGGCACGACCCTCAAGTCAATGCCTGCCTTGTTTACAGGCCGGAAAGTTTCAGCGGCTTCCGCGACCGGCACCGATGTGCTAATGATTACCTATGCTGGGGAACAGGCGTCACACAGATGGAAGCAGCAAGTGAATGTTTTCACAGAGACTAAGAAACTGGGTGGCACAACGAGGCTCTATGGGTGGTATCACCCCTATGGGAGGATATTAGGCCAGGATTTGGATGAGTGCTTTTGGCTTTCAGCGCAAGCATATCCGGTACTGTCTTTGTCTGGAACCATGGTGAAATATTTCGGAGCATTGAAGAACGACAATTTCTTGCCTGATTCGCCTCTGGTTTCAAAGCAAAACCACATTGAACTCTTCAACAAGATCCATGATGTGTCTTTACAGGCCATATCTGAGATTCCGCCGGGCTTGACATTCATTCACTTTCCTGTCCCCCATCCACCTTACATCTATGACAGGTCAAAGGAGAGTATTTCCAGTTCCAGCACCCTTGAGTATTTTGACAACCTTGCCCTGGCTGACAAGACATTCGGTGAGCTGAGATCGGGGATGGTAAAGAGTGGTTCATGGAAGAATACCATCATTATCCTCACTTCAGATCATTGGTCAAAAGATAAGGAAAAAGGAAACTCCCAATGGGACCGCCGCGTCCCTTTCATCATTAAAATGAACCCGCCTGCGAAAGCGATTGCTTATGAGAAACCCTTTAGTACTGTGGTGACGAAAGACTTGATCTTGGCGCTCTTGAAGAGAGAGATAGCTAACTATGACGATCTGAGCGCCTGGCTAGACACGCATGGCGGTAACTGGGAGCCTGTTTGAGCCGCTAAAGAATTGGGGGTAATTCTCATATTCGATATCATTAATTCCAGTCTAAAACTTACTGGTCCGCCTGGATTGGACGCAGAACAAGGGGAAGCTTATCGGCCTCCAACAACCAGGTCTTTCTCTGCCTAAAATATTGGAACAACTTCAGATTGCTTTCCCGGTCCATCTCGCGCGCCCAAATCACTTTTGAGTTGTCAATATCTGCCTCGTTATAAACCCATTCGAGATCCGTATTGTGGCCGGTCCGGTAACGAACCAGGATGAGATGTTGGTCTGGTGTTCGCCCCAGTTCCTTTATGGCTTGAGCTCGCCAAAGGCTCCAGCTTTGGGGGTTGACACCCATATGAGTAGCCAGCGGGTACAGGCTTAGAACTAGCGAGAAAACCACAATTGATCGCGATAATGCGAGTCCCACCAGCTTTCTTCCGAAGCGAAAGCATCTGAGGTGGCGCATCGAGCCCAGTACGATTGCAAATACCAGTCCATAGCCAGGGGCAAGATAATGCGGGTACACCCAGGTTTCAGATAAAGCTCCAACCATCATCACGAGAAGAAATCCGGAAATGA
>JBGPHY010000243.1:0-8010 GCA_041484625.1 Terriglobia bacterium
CGCACGTTGTCGAGGGCCACGCGAACATCCAACTCGATCTGTTGCCGCAAGTCGCGAGTTCGAATTTCCTCTTGTTGCAGGAGTACGTAACTCTCAGAGCGGCGGGCGTCTCTCCGGCCGCCGTCAAATACCGGGACTCGAACCGAAACCCCGTAGGCTCGTGTCGGGGTCAAATCGTTCAGACTCGGACCAATGGAGCCGTACTCCGCCAGGCCAAGGATAGAGGGCAGTCGCTCCAACTTCACTGCACTGTCATTGAGGCGATGAGTTTCCTCTTTTTTCCGCTGGGCTTTCCAATCGGAGCGGAAATCGAGCGCCATCTTGATGGCCTGCTCGAAGAGTGGTGCCTCAACAGCGTTATACGTGAGAGGGTCAGTGAGTTCCAGGCGGGAAGAAAGTGTCAAACCCATCGACCTGAGAAGTTGAAATTGCGTCCTAGTCCGGTCGTTCTGTGCAGCAATGAGCCGTTGTCGTTCATTGGACAACTGGGCCCGGCCCCGGGTAACGTCAATCCCGGTCCCACTCCCGGCTTCCTTCTGGTTGATCGCCAGTTTCAAGAGCGCCTCCGCCAGGGATACATTGGCCTGCGCGGTTTCCAAGCTGGCCTGTGCCCGTAAAGCCGACAGGTAGGCCCGAGTCACCTGTTCGCGGGTCTGGTCTCGGGCACTATCGCTTTCTGACCGCGCCTGCTCGACTCCCGCGCGAGATGCCTGGAAACGCCGAATCGAACTGATGTCAAAGATACTCTGACTGAGCGTGGCCCGAGCGTCAAAGGTGTTAAATGGTCCCACGAAAGTGGGAAACGTGAATCCCGGGATGGGCACTTGAAAACGGATGCCCAGGGCTGCCAGATTACGAGTCTGATTCTGCGCCCCAACCGAACCGTCCAGGTTGGGCAACAACCAGGCCCGGACCTGGGCGGAGCGGGCCCGGGCCAGTTTGATGGACTCCAGGGCCAACTGCATCCCAGTATTACCATCGGGTGCCAGCGCGATCTCGATGGCCTTCTTGAGGCTTAGTGGAATGACCGGGGTGTCGGAATTGATGGTCACGGTTTTCGGCGATTGGGCCAGAACAACACCAGGCCAGTAGAGGCCCATCCATAGTCCCAACAAGCAGCCAATCCTCCCCCAATAGTTTGCCGGTCTCCCCGCCCACCGGTCATTTGCCTTTGTGTTTCTTCTCATACGATGCTCTCCAACCTTACAACGTTGCGGAACGGGCCCGAAGCTTGCCCCGGGCGCGATCCGTCAGAATGCCTTCGAAGATAACAGTGGCAATAGCTTCGAATGCCTGGGAGGCAGAAAAGGGCAGTTGCGAAAGAGTCTCCGGGTTGATGATTCTCTGAATCAAGGTGGAATAGATCAGGAGCAGCAGTTGGGGGTCGACTTCTTTGCGAAATGCCCGGTGTTCTACTCCCTTTTGGAAAAGCTTGCGAAAGCGGGTACGAATGATGCGATCGCGGCGTTCGTCCACCTCTCTCCAGAGGCCCGGTGCATGCCGCTGGAGGTCCGCCTGAAAGAGGGGTCCTATACGGGACAAACGAGACGCCAGAAATGCCCAGACCTGTCGGAGTTTCTCTACAAAATCCGTGTGTTTATCCTGAAGGATGGCATCGATCTGGGACTCGATTTCACCGGTCATCCGCAGAAGAATCTCTCGCAGCAGTTCCTCCTTGCTGGCAAAATGCTCGTAGAGGGTTTTCTTGCTGATTCCCAGGTCCCGGGCAATCTCCTCCACTGTCACCCGGCTGAATCCCAACTGGAAGAACTTGTCGCAGGCTGTTTCGAGAATCCGGTCTTTCATCCGCTTTCCTTGATTGGTCCATTACAGAAAAACTTAGGAAACCAAAACAGTATTATCAGTTTCCAAGCTTATTCAGCCTCTCCTGTCTTGTCAAGAACTTTTTTCGTCGCCATTAAGAGCCCCCTGACTAGCGCAGGCGGGTTCTGTTAGGATAAGACTTGAATTTACCGAAAAGAGGCGACTATGGCGGACTGGAACAGGGACGCGATTTTAACGCTGGCAAGAAGCTTTATGGAAAGCCGTCTATTGTTAACGGGTGCGGAACTCAATCTGTTCACTCTCCTGGAAAAAGAGGCGCTGAGTGCCGCGCAAGTGTGTGAACGGATCGCGGGAGACCTGCGAGGTGTTACGATCCTGCTGGACGCCTTGGCGGGAATGGAACTTCTCAGCAAGGAGGATGGAAGATATCGCTGCGATGCGGTGGTGGCGGCCCTGTTGTCAGAATCCTCGCCTGAGACAGTCCAGCCGATGGTTCTCCACGCCGGCAACCTCTGGCAGCGTTGGTCGAACCTGACAGTACGAGTCACCCCTGCCCGGCCAGACACTTCGCCGGGCGGCTGGTTGCGGTCCTTCATCGGGGCGATGCACACCATCGGGGCGCCCCAGGCTGGACGGATCGTGGACAGGATCAACCCGGCATTGGCAGGTCGGCTGCTCGACGTAGGGGGAGCTTCCGGGACGTACACCCTGGCCTTCCTGAGAGCGGTGCCACAACTACAGGCCACCTTGTTTGATCGGCCGGAGGTGGTGGAAATAGCGCGTGTGCGGCTTCGTGAAGAGGGTCTCCTCTCCCGGGTTAGGCTGGTAGCCGGAGACTTCTATACCGATCCGCTGCCCGGAGGCCACGATTTGGTCTTCCTCTCCGCGATCATTCATCAGAACAGTCCGGAACAAAACGAAGCCTTGTTCAAGAAGGCTTTTGCAGCCTTGGATCCGGGAGGACGGTTGATCGTCCGCGACCATATTCTCGAGCCGGACCGGACTCGCCCCACGGCCGGGGCGATCTTCGCGGTGAACATGTTGATGGGAACCGCGGGAGGGAACTGCTACACATTCGAGGAAATCCGGGAGGGGTTGGAGCGCGTGGGATTCACGGCGATAGGCCTCTTGCAGCCGGACAGTCGCATGGATGGATTAGTCGAAGCCCACAGACCGTGACGCCTTCATTTCCGGAGGACACCAGGCTGGAAGCCCGGGTCCTCCGTGAACGAGAAGAAAAAGGGAAAATTACTTGGCTCCCCGCTTTTTCAATTCCTTGTCGACCCAGTAGACTCCACTGCTCTTTTCACCTAGTTCCGCCAGCTTCTGACGGATTTCAACCACGTTGGCTTCCTCTTCCACCTGCTCAGTCACGAACCATTGCAGGAAGATCTGGGTCCGATAGTCCTTCTCCTCCAGGGTTTGCGCGTAAAGCTTGTTAATCATTTCACTGATCTGCTTTTCGTGCTCCAGCACATCGTCAAACATCTTCTGTACGGACTTGAAGTCAGAGGGAGGCTGGTCGATACCCTTCAAAGTGACCGCAGCCCCCTGATCCAGCAGATAACCCATGATTTTCAAAGCATGGCCGCGCTCTTCGTCAGCCTGAATCCTCAGCCAGTGCCCGAAGCCTTTCAAATTCTGGGACTCGCTCCAGGCGGCCATCGCCAGGTAAAGGTGCGAAGAATACTGCTCGTGCTTGATCTGATTATTCAGAGCTTCACCCATCTTCGAACTAACCATAGAATCAGTCTCCTTGAATTCGTTGTGGAATGCTATTTCCCCTTTTTCGGACCTGGGTCCATCCCGCGTTGCTTTGAAGTGCGCCTCTCAAACTGGACTTTGAGCCTGGCCAACTGGCCGCGGTGTGTTGTCTGTTTGCCCAGCTTTTGATTGAGAAATCCCTTGCGGGTCATCTTCTCTTCCAGTGCCGCAATCAGTTCCTCTATTATGGCGTGCAAACCCGGGGCTGGCAACCTAGCCTTTCACTGTCTCCCGGCTGTAGTCCCACTCGACCAGTCTCTTCTGCTTGTAGGACATGTTGATCAGATGAGCCACTGCGGCGGCTCGATGTCCGGTGAGCGCATCCTCCCGGGGGGTCTTGCGGCTGCGAACACACTCGAAGAAGTTCTCAAAATGCGCCACGATGGATTCCCGGCCCTGTTCTTCCCAGCTTTCCATGGCCGGCTGAACCCGCGGATCCCAGCTGGAGGGAACCTCCCCCTTCTGCACTTTCGGATCGCGGTAATATGCCTCCTCCAGCTTCTGGGACCAGCTGTCCACAATCCACCCATTATCGTCATGAACTCGCTCAGGATAGAACTTCAGAGTCGTTCCTAAGACTAAAGTCCCCTCGGTGCCCAGGATCTGAAATCCACCTTCTTCGTTGCCCATCTGGTTGTTAAACGTTCCGCTCAGATTGACCATGAACCCTTCAGGGTACTCGAGGATGGCATTGATGGTGTCCGGCACCTCTCGGCTTTCCTTCCAACGATACAGACTGCCATTGGCCATGGTGGTCTTGGGCGCCTTCGCATTCATCAGGAAGTGAATAGTGGTCATCAGGTGAACAAATAAATCGGTCGAAATGCCGCCGGAGTAATCCCAGTAGCAGCGCCAGCGGAAGAAGCGGGGAGGGTCGTAAGGCCGCTTGGGGGCCGTCCCCAGGAACATCTCCCAGTTGACAGTTTCTGGGGAGGCATCCGGCGGAATAGGGTAGATCCATGCTCCGCTTGGAGTGTTGCGATTAAACGTGGCCCGGACCATGGTGATCTGTCCGAGCCGGCCCGACTGAATGACTTCCCGGGCCTTCTGTTGCAGCTTCCCGCTAATCCCCTGGCTTCCCACTTGGAGCACACGACCTGTTCGCTTGACCTCCTCCACGATGGCTATCCCGTCGTCAATCACGTACGTCAGGGGCTTTTCGACGTAGACGTCCTTGCCGGCGCGAAGAGCCTCGATGACCATGGTCTTGTGCCAGTGATCCGGCGTGGCTACCACTACGGCGTCAATCGCTTTGTCCGCTAGGATCTCGCGAAAGTCCTTGTAGATCTTGGCACGGCCCTGGGTGCGGGCCACGGCCCGTTCCAGCCGGCCCTTATAGGCATCGCAGACCCCGACGATTTCTGTGCCGCCTACGGCCTGAATGGCTGGCATGAGCTGATGAGCCCGGGCCCCCACCCCGATCATCCCCACAGTAATCCGGTCGCTGGGTGACGGCAGGGAGGAGGCCCGCAGAACCCCGGCATTCAGAGCCACTCCCATGGCAGCACCCCACTGCATGAACTGCCGGCGATTCACTCCCTTTAGATCCTTCATGATGACTTCCTCCTCGAACGAACCTTTTCGGATGGCAAAGGCATTATACATAATTCCGCAAAGGGGACTTGAGAAAAACTGGTGTTAGTGGAATCCATACAGGTTAGAATGGACAGGCCGCACTCACTTGGAGCATCCGTCATTGCCAGAATCCTTCCCCGACTATGCCCGGATTCACCTTGCACGTCAGCAACCGCACTGAAGTTCTCCTGGAGGAGCTTGCCGCAGTGGTGGCCTCTCCTCTATCTTCACCTCTGGAGAGTGAAACCATTGTAGTCCAGAGCCAGGGGATGGAGCGCTGGCTCTCTCAGAAGTTGGCTGAGCGCTTTGGCATCTGGGCCAACTGCAGCTTCCCTTTTCCTAAACGGTTTCTCACGAACCTCTTTCAACGAGTGCTGCACGAAGTCCCTGATGATCTCCTGTACTCCCCGGACGTTCTAACCTGGAGAATCCTGGGATTGCTGGGGTCGTTTCGAAACCAGCCAGGCTTTGAACCCCTCGCCCATTACCTCACGGGGGATGAAATCGGACTGAAACGGTTCCAATTGGCCCGAAGAATTGCCAACATATTTGATGATTACCTGGTTTATCGGCCCGATATGCTCCTGGGATGGGAGACTGGCAACCAGCCGGACTGGCAGGCCCAGTTGTGGCGCCGGCTGGTACAGGATCTTCAAATCCCCCACTTGGCGTCTCTCCGCAGGCTTTTCCTGAGGATGTTTTCCGATGTCGAATCAGTCGCGGCGGATCTTCCGTCGAGAATCTCGGTTTTCGGAATTCCCTCGCTTCCTCCTTTCCACCTGGAGATTCTCTCTGCCCTTGCCCGGCACGTTGAGGTCCACCTTTTCTTCATGAACCCTTGCCGGGAATACTGGGGTGACATCGTTTCAGAGAAGGGGCTGGCCCGACTCGGAGAAAGACGCAAACGCCCCGATCGAAATGAAAACAGCCAGCACTATGAAGTTGGCAACCCCTTGTTGTCCTCTTTGGGTAAGCTGGGGCGCGATTTTTTCGACCAGTTGATCGGGATGGATGGCGTGAAGGAAGAGAGCCGGTTCGTGGAGCCCGCTCAAGACAGTCTGCTCCACTGTCTTCAGGCTGACATCCTGGAGTTGCGCGACCGCCGCCAAGAGACCACCAAGGAGCTTCTCGCGCATAACGACCGATCCCTCCAAATTCATTCCTGCCACAGCCCCTTGAGGGAGATGGAGGTCCTCTACGATCAGCTTCTCGATTTCTTCACCGAACATACAGATCTGGCCCCCAAAGACGTCCTGGTCATGGCTCCGGACATCGACGTTTACGCTCCCTTCATTTCTGCCGTCTTTGGACACGAACAGGCCAACCAATCCGGGATCCCGTTTGCCATCGCCGATCGGACTCCTGCCGGTATGAACGCAGTGGTCATCGTGTTCCTGAAGATTCTTGACCTAGCCGATTCACGTTTGACCCTGAGTCAGGTGTTGGACTTGCTGGATTCTCCTCCTGTGCGGCACAAATTCCAATTCGGTGCCGCGGATATGGAACTGATCCGCTCCTGGTTGGACGCCACACGCGTCCGCTGGGGCATCGATGCCGACCATAGACAGCGGCACCGTCTACCGCCTTTTGAGAGCAATAGCTGGCAGGCCGGTCTCCACCGTCTGTTGCTGGGTTATGCCCTTCCCTCTCATGAAGAGCAGTTATTTGCACAGATCCTGCCGTTTGACGCCGTTGAAGGCAGCGAGTGTCAGGTACTGGGCCGGCTGGCGGAGTTTCTCGAACAGCTCTTCTCCGCTGTTCGCAGTATTGACCATCCCCGAAACCTCGAGGACTGGAGCCAGTGGCTGCTGGGCTTGGTAGAAAGCCTCCTCGCGGTTGAGGAAGAGGCGGAGCCGGAACTCCAGTTCCTGCGTCGCCAGCTGGTGTCATTGGAGGAAGCACAGAATCAATCTGGCCTCCAGCAGACAATCGGTGTTGAGGTCCTCCGTTGCTACCTGGAGAGGCAGTTGGCCGTTTCCGAACAAACCCCGGGCTTCCTGAGCGGTGGAGTCACTTTTTGTGCGCTGCTGCCCATGCGGAGCATCCCGTTTCGCGTGATTGCCCTGGTGGGCATGAACCATGACACTTTTCCCCGGTCACATTTCGACGCCAGCTTCGACCTCATATCCCGGGCGCCTCGGCCGGGAGATCGTTCGCTGCGGGACGAGGATCGTTATCTCTTCCTGGAGGCACTGCTCTCGGCGCGCGAGCACTTTTACGTGAGTTACGTGGGGCAAAGCATATTGGACAACAGCGAAATTCCTCCCTCGGTTCTTATCAGTGAACTGACGGACTATCTGGAACAGAGCTTTCTTCCCTCCTCGGGGTTCCAGACTGTCAGCGAACAAATCTATGTCAGGCACCGTCTCCAACCATTCAACCCCTGCTATTTCGAGCCGGGATCCCGGTTGTTCAGTTATTCAGAGGAGAACCTGGAGGCGCTCAAAGCTCGACAACTGTCCGGTACCGAACCGTCTCCCTTTGTTGCATTTCCCGTCGCAGAACCGACAGCTGAATGGCAGACGGTTGAAATCCGCAACCTGAAGCGGTTCTTCCGGAATCCGGGAGAGTATTTTCTTCGCCAGAGGCTTGGGATCCGCCTGGAAGAGGGCCACGAAACGGAAGACCGCGAGCCGTTCACCCTCGATGGATTGGAGGCATATGGACTCAAACAGGAATTGCTGGAGAGGCGATTGAACCGGAAGGATCCAGTCCCCCTCTATGCGGCCTATCGCGCCAAGGGTATCCTGCCGGAAGGGGAGGCCGGAAGAATGCATTTCGAATTGGCCGCTGTCGAAGCGGAGCGGATGGGGCGTCGTTTGGACCCATTGACTGCCCCCGAATTGCGTCCTCCTCTGGACCTGGAGGAGGACTTTGAGCGATTCC
>JBGPHY010000244.1:0-7999 GCA_041484625.1 Terriglobia bacterium
AGGGTTTGCCTCCATCGGCTTCTCCCTGGGGCAACGGCCTGTGCTTTTCGATGAGCATCCAGCACAACGTAACCTAAGGCGGAAGATTTGTCCAGCGAAAAATCATTCACCACCCCTCTCGAGATGTGTAGATACCAATGCCCCACGGGGGAGGGCCCGCAGTGATGTGCCCTCTTCCCCGAATTATGAAGAGGTCAACAATGAAATGCCGGAACAGGCAACGGACGGATCCAGAACCTTGCGAAATTATACGGACATTCATGGCACGGGATGAAACAAGGAGACGAGGAGTGGCCCAATGCATATGGACCATGTGGCAGAACTTGCGGGCCAGGCAAAGCTCTATTGTTAGATGTAACTAAGGAGGGGGCCATGAAAAAGGAACGGTGGCAGGAGATTGAGCGGATTCTTGAGGCAGCATCGGAACTTGAGCCGGTGCAACGGGAAGCGTTCCTGCGCCACGCCTGCGGGGCCGACGAGGAGCTGCGCCGGGAAGTGGGGGGATTGCTCGAAGCTCGAGGACGAGCTGAAAGCTCCTCCGAGCGACCAGTTATGGGTCCTGCGGTGAGATCTCCCGTGCGGGAGGTGTCCCGGGATTCACTGGTGGGACGGCTGCTGGGGACGTATGAGGTGGTGAAGCGGATTGGGGCCGGGGGGATGGGGGAGGTGTACCAAGCACGGGACCAGAAGTTGCGCCGGGAGGTGGCGCTGAAGGTATTGCCAGCAGAGTTTGCCGCGGATGTCGAGCGGATGAAGCGGTTTGAGCGGGAGGCACGGATGCTGGCGGCGCTGAATCATCCTAGTATCGCGGCCATCTATGGGCTGGAAGAGTGGGAGGGCAAGCAGGTGCTGGTGATGGAGTTGGTGAAGGGGGATACGCTGGCCGAGCGGCTCAGGAAAGGTCCGATGGAAGTGAAGGAGGTGCTGCGCATCGCCAACCAGATGGCGGAAGCACTGGAAGCGGCCCATGAGAAACGGATCGTGCATCGGGACTTGAAGCCTTCGAATGTGAAGGTCACCCCGGAGGGAAAAGTGAAGGTGCTGGATTTTGGGTTAGCCCGGGCGTGGGCCGGGGAGGGAGGCGGGGTGGATCTTTCTACAGAGCCAACCATCACCGAGAGCGGGACACAGGCGGGAGCGATTGTGGGGACACCGGCCTATATGAGCCCGGAGCAGGCACGGGGAAAGGAGGTGGACAAGGAGACCGATATTTGGGCGTTTGGCTGTGTGGTGTATGAGTTGTTGACCGGGCGCTCAGCGTTCGGCAGGGAGACGGTCACCGACACGGTCGCGGCCATTCTGAAAGAGGAGCCGCAGTGGGGGAAGCTGCCCGAGAGCACCCCCGAGAATGTGCGCTGCCTGCTGCGACGGTGTATCGAGAAGGAGATGCAGGGCCGACTGCGAGACATTGGCGATGCGCGGATCGAGCTGGAGGAGGCTCTGGGAATCCGAGAGTCGACGCGGCCCTCTCCGCCGCCGGTCGCTGGCAGAAAGCCGCTGATAGTCGCTGCCGCCTCGGTGGCGTTGGCGTTGGGATCGCTCGCCTTCGCCGCCTGGCAGATCTGGGGCCGGGCGGCGGTGGAGCAGCCGGTCACCCGCTTCAGTATCCAATTGGACCCCGGCCAGCGCATCGTGGCCAGTATTAACCCGTCGCTTGAAATCTCTCCAAATGGCCGCGTATTGTACTACATGGTTCCCGCCAAAACCGGCGGCTGGTTGCCGCAACTTCGGATGCTGGATCAGCTCGAGCCAAAGACGCCGTTTTCTTCAACGGGTGGTGCACCGGTGTTTTCGCCGGACAGCCAATGGGTCTGCTATGCCGATATGCAGTCCAGGACCCTCCGGCGGGCCGCCCTCAGTGGGGGCGCGCCGCTCACGATTACCTCCTGCGAGTGGATCTACCGCGGCTTTTGGGGGACCGACGGCTATCTTTACTGGACGCCCGGAGCTCGGTCAGGCATCGTCAAGACGCCTATCACGGGAGGCGAATCCCAGCCGGTTACCGAACTTGATACCTCCAAGAACGAACAGAGTCACCGCTTCGCCCAGAGGCTGCCCGGCGGCAAGCAGTTGGTTTACACCGCCGTGGACACGACGATGAGCTCTTTTGATGAGGCCCGGATCGTCGTCCAGTCGCTCGACACCGGCAAACGCAAAACCGTTGTCGAGGGCGGCACCTGCCCGCGCTATTCGCCCACCGGCCACCTGCTCTATGCGCGCTCCGGCAATGTGTATGCCGTGCCGCTGGACCTGAAGAGGCTGGAAGTCACCGGCCCGCCCGTGACCGTGGTTGAAGGCGTACTGATGAGCCGCAATACCGGCGCGGCTTATTATTCGCTGTCTGACACCGGGACCCTGGCCTACGTTCCCGGCGTCGCTGTGGACGGCGAACGCCAATTGGTCTGGGTGGACCGCCAGGGAAAGGAAACTCCACTGCCTTTGCCGCCGAGATCGTACCTCTACCCTCACCTCTCGCCCGACGGCAAGCAACTGGCTTTGGAAATCGAAGGTCCCAGCCACAATTTCTACCTCTACGACTTCGCGCGCGGGGTGCTCACCAAGATGACCCTGGACGGTTTGAGTCATGCCCCGGTTTGGAGCCCTGATGGCAAACGGATTGGCTTCCGCTCCTGGAAGCTTGGCGGGATGACCATGTGGTCGATGCCCGCCGACCGCAGCGCCCCGGAGCAGAGGCTGCTCGATTCCAAAGGCATGCAAAGCGTGGTTTCCTGGTCTCCAGACGGCAACTACATTGCCTATGTCGACATGTTTCCGGAAACCGGTTTCGACGTCCTCGTGCTGCCGCTGAAAGGCGAGCACAAGCCGATTCCGCTGGCGCACACCAACTTCTTCGAAGGGTCCCCCAAGTTTTCCCCCGATGGCAAGTGGGTGGCCTATTGTTCCAACGAATCCGGACGTGCCGAAGTCTACGTCCAGCCGTTCCCCGGTCCGGGGCCCAAGATCCAGATCTCCAGTGACGGTGGCAGCGACCCGCTCTGGCGCCGCGCCGGTGGCGAGCTTTACTACCGCGACGGTGACAAGATGATGGTGGTCGAGGTACGGACCCAGCCCTCCTTCAGCGCTGGCCGGCCGCGGCTGCTTTGGCAAGGCCACTATTCCCCCGGCATGAGTTCGAGTTGTGGCATGCCGGGCGTGACCTCGTTCAACTACGACGTGACGCCGGATGGCCAGCGCTTTCTGATGGTGAAGGACCTGCACCAGGACGTTGCCTCCAACAGAATTTACGTCGTGGTCAATTGGACCCAGGAGCTGGCGCGGCGCATGGCGCAGAAAAACTGAGTTGACCTATAATGAAACCAAGCACCAACAACGGAGAATTGGGAAAGGCGAGGAGCAGACTGATGCCGCCCGAATGGAAACTGCAGGCTCCGAGGCGCATCCGCGCCAGAGCCGCTAACCACTGGCCACTGACCACCAACCACTGATCCTATGACTCCTGAACGTTGGAAACAAATCGAGAAACTCTATCACTCGGCTCTGAAACTCGAGCCGGGCCGAAGGGCTGTTTTTCTCAAGGAAGGTTGCGCCGGAGACGAAGACCTGTGCCGGGAAGTCCAATCGCTGCTGGCGCATCAGCCGCCGGCCGAGAGCGTCATTGAAGCGTCTGCCTTAGAGTTCGCGGCCAAGGGGATAGCTGCGGATTCAGACCTGTCAACTGTTGCCATTTCAGGCAAGTCGCCGAGTCATTCTATGATTGGCCAGATCGTCTCCCACTATCGCATTCTAGAGAAATTGGGAGAGGGAGGCATGGGTGTGGTCTACAAGGCCCAGGACCTCCGGCTCGAACGCCTGGTTGCCCTCAAGTTTCTCCCACCCCATATTAGCCCAGATGAAGAAGAAAAGATCCGCTTCATCCGCGAGGCTAAAGCGGCCTCGGCCCTTGATCACCCTAACATCGGTACGATCCATGAAATTGCTGACACCGAAGATGGGCAAATGTTCATCGTCATGGCCTATTACGAGGGCGAGACGCTGAAACAGACGATTGAGCGTGGACCTTTGTCCGTCAAGGAGGCCGTGGACATTGCCGCACAGATAGCCCAGGGTTTGGCTAAGGCTCATAGTCAGCAGATTGTGCACCGAGACGTCAAGCCGGGCAACGTGCTGGTGACACCCGAAGGGATGGTTAAGATCATCGATTTTGGCCTGGCCAAATTGGGCGGACTGACAAAAATTACCAAGACCCACACGACGATGGGGACCATGGCGTATATGTCGCCGGAACAAGCACGCGGAGAAGAGGTGGACCAGAGGGCGGATGTTTGGGCGCTGGGGGTGGTGCTATATGAGATGCTTTCAGGCCAGCTTCCCTTCCCCGGGACTCATGCTGAGGCGACCATCCATGCTATTCTCACCGCCAAGCCGAAGCCATTGAAGCAGCTGCGCGAAGACGCTCCAGCCGAAATCGATAGGATGATCCAACGGGCTTTAGAAAAAGACCTGAAGTCACGTTATGCCTCTGCGGCTGAAGTCTTGAAGGACTTGAGTGGGTATCAGTCCAGCTTGACCCTACTGGAGATTGGCGGACGCAGACTTCTTTCCCAATGGATCCGAAAAAAACAGGTGGCAATACCCGGGGTTCTTCTCCTGCTGGCGGTGACGGCCAGCTTGTTCTGGGTTTCGGTGCGAAACTCCCGCGTGCATTGGGCGCGGAACGAGGCGCTCCCCCAGATCGCTCGTCTGGTGGAAAAAGGAAACGTGGTCGCGGCCTTCCGGCTGGCCCGACAGGTGGAGCGCTATCTGCCAGGAAACGCTGAAATCCAAGGGCTCCGGCGGGATCATTCTTTTCAGCTCTCCATCCGCACGACACCGCCTGGAGCCGATGTCTACGTGAAAGATTACATGGACGTAGAGGATCCAGCCGGATGGGACCTCCTGGGCCGCTCTCCCCTTGAAAGCGTCCGAATTCCAGCCGGCTTTCTCCGCTATCGGATTACCAAGCTAGGTTTTAATGCCGTGGAAGGGACTTATTGGAACCCCAACGCCCAGGTCATCCAATTCACGTTGGATCCAGAAGGTGCAGCTCAGTCCGGCATGGTTCGCGTACTTGGCGGTAGCTATTTCATTTTCCCTCCTCCGGTTCCATTGCCAGAATTCTGGCTTGATAAGTATGAGGTCACCAACAAACAATTCAAGGATTTCGTTGACCGCGGCGGCTACCAGAAGCATGAGTACTGGAAGCAACCGTTTGTCAAGGACAGCCGCATCCTTTCCTGGGAGCAAGCCATGACCGAGTTTCGAGATGCGACCGGCCGTCCGGGACCGTCCACCTGGGAGTTTAGTACTTACACGGAAGGACGGGCCGACTTTCCGGTGAATGGTGTGAGTTGGTATGAGGCCGCTGCCTACACCGAGTTTGCTGGGAAAAATCTCCCCACAGTCTATCACTGGTACTATGCCGCCAGGTTGGGGGGCGTCTCCGATATTCTCCGGCTCAGCAATTTCAGCAGCCAGGGCCCTGCCCCTATTGGCAGCCAGCAGGGTCTTGGCCCGTATGGAACCTATGACATGGCCGGCAACGTTAAGGAATGGTGCTGGAATCTGACCGGCACGCGCCGCTACATTCTCGGCGGAGCCTGGAGCGAGCCGAGTTACACATTTTACCGTCCGGACGCCCGCTCTCCCTTCGACCGGTCAGCAACCAACGGCTTCCGCTGCGCCAAGTATGCCGGTCCTCTTCCGGAAGTGCTCACAGGTCCGGTCCAACTTGTGTACCGCGACCGCAGAAAAGACAAGCCGGCGAACGATGCCATTTTTCAGGTATACCGGAACCTTCATTCCTACGACCGCACCGAACTGAAACCTGCAATTGAATCAGTCGACGACAGTTCCCAGTATTGGCGCAAGGAAAAGGTCTCCTTCCTGGCGGCCTATGGCAACGAGCGGGTGATTGCTTTCCTGTTCCTCCCCAAGAATACGGCTCCACCCTATCAGACTGTCATCTTTTTCCCCGGCGCCGGCGCTTTGGAGCTCAGGTCAAGTGAGAAGCTGGAAATGGAAAGGCTCGATTTCATCATGCGAAGCGGGCGGGCCCTCATGTACCCGGTCTACAAGGGAACGTATGAACGTAGCCTGGGCGGCTCCTACGAATCCTACCGCAGGCAGCCCAACGTCTGGAGGGACTTGTGCATCCAATGGTCCAAAGACCTGGGGCGCTCTATCGATTATTTGGAAACCCGCCAGGACATCGACCGAGAGAGGCTGGCCTATTACGGGCTAAGCCTTGGGGCCTATCAGGGCCCGCGTCTGACCGCCATCGAGGGGCGTTTCAAAACCAGTGTCTTGCTGGGGGGAGGGTTTGACGTGAGCATAGCTCCCGAGGTGGACTCTCTTCACTTCGCTCCCCGCAGCCGAATACCTGTCCTCATGCTCAATGGCCGGAACGATTTTCTGTTTCCGCTGGAAACGAGTCAGATCCCGATGTTCCGTCTTCTCGGCGCCCCCGAGAAAGACAAACGCCACCTGCTTTTCGACGCCGGACACACCGTGCCCAACCAGGAGTCCATCAAGGAGATCCTTAATTGGTTGGATAGGTATCTAGGTCCAGTCAAAACGACAGTTGCATCTTCTCGCTAAATCCCGATCCGGGATGGACACAAAGGAGGCAGCAACATCGATTGAGTTGTAGGATGCGTTAGCGCCTTTTACGTAATGCATCATTCGACGTTGGAGATTTACAGAAGTAGGGCGCGACCGCTGGGCGTGCCGCGGACGGCCCAGCGGTCCGTCCCTACCAAAATCGATGACGGATCTGTCAACGGCTGCATGTTCCTGCATTATCCCTGATGCGTTACGCTCAAAGCGCTAACGCATCCTACGGGCTGCGGGATGGCTCATTAGCCCCTCGATGAATCGAGGAGTTAATCAGGGATGTTGAATTCCTGACTTTGTCTTTCGGAAGCCCATGGTAATTTGGCCACAATTATGACTCCGGAACGTTGGCAGCAGATCGAGAAGCTTTATCACCTGGTCCTGGAGCGTGAACCGGGCCGCCGAGATGCGTTTCTCGACGAGGCCTGCGCTGGAGACGAAGCCTTGCGCCGTGAAGTGGAATCGCTGCTGGCGCACCAAGGGCGGGCCGAGAGCTTCATTGAAGCACCAGGCCTGCAGGTGACAGCTGAGGAAATGGCGGAGAAAGGCGTTCAGTCGATGGTGGGGCGGCAGTTCGGTTCTTATAAGATCGTCTCCTTACTGGGTATAGGGGGGATGGGAGAAGTCTATCGGGCGCGCGACACGAGGCTGGATCGCACCGTGGCACTGAAGATCCTGCCAGGCGAACTGGCGGCTGATCCGGAGCGGATGCGGCGCTTTGCCCGTGAAGCCAAGGCCGCCTCAGCCCTCAATCATCCCAACATCTGTACGATTCACGACATTGGAGAGTCCGAAGGCACGCACTACATTGCCATGGAGTTTGTAGAAGGAGAGACGCTGTCGGCCAAGATCAACGATCGCCCGATGGAGACATCCAAGATCCTGGACATTGCCATTCAGGTGGCCGATGCACTGGATGAAGCTCACAGCAAAGGGATCACCCATCGCGACATTAAGCCGGCCAACCTGATGTTGACCCCGCGAGGGCAGGTGAAGGTGCTGGACTTTGGACTGGCGAAGATTACGCGGCCCGAAAGGCAGGCTGCCAGCACCATCACACAGACCAAGGCGGGCGTGGTGATGGGAACGGTGCAGTACATGAGCCCGGAGCAGGTGTTGGGGCGGGAGGTCGATCAGCGCGGCGATATCTTCAGTCTGGGGGTCGTGCTGTATGAGATGGCAACGGGACGGTTGCCGTTTGTCGGTTCGAGCACCAGTGAGACGATGGATCAGATTCTGCACACTCAACCGGAAGCGATCGCCCGTTTCAACTACGACGTAGCACCCGAGCTGGAGAGAATCGTCAGGAAGTCCCTGGAAAAGGATCGGGAGCGGCGCTATCAGTCGGCCCAGGATCTCCTCATAGATCTAAAGAATCTCAAGCGAG
>JBGPHY010000245.1:0-7974 GCA_041484625.1 Terriglobia bacterium
AGGTCAGCCGGCCCTTCGAATTGCAGGCTGTCCCCAGTGAGTCATAAGTGTAGGTCACATTGGGAGTGGCGGCTGTGGTGCCAGCGACCGTGTAAGTCTTGCTCGTCAGGCGGTGGATGCCATCGTAACCATAAGCACTGACCGTCCCCCTCGCGTCGGTTCGGCTATTGAGAAGCCCATCATCATCGTAGCCGTAAAGGTTGTGGCCGCTTTCGGGATGGGTGGCATCGGTGAGTTGGGAGAGGGAATTGTAGACCAACGTTCGCGTCTGGGCGCCTTGAGTCACGACGGTCAGATTGTCCAGCACATCATAGGCATAATCTGTCACCAGGGCTGAGCCATTGGGGTCCTCGATCAATTGGATCAGCCGCCCCAGGGCATCGGTCACGCTCTTGCGGGCTTTCCCGGCCTGGTCGGTCACGGTGGTCTGATTGCCTGCGTGCTGAGTAGCGATGTTGTTGCTGCTGTCTGTGCCATCGGGAGGAATTACTTTGATTACTCGTCCCAATCCGTCATATTTGGTTTCCGTGCAGCCGAGGACTGATCCCACACAGGTTCACCCGGCTCAAAACCCCGTGTATGCCGATATGATGGCCTTTGCGCCAAGATTTCCATACGTTTCGCACCAATCTCAAACGGCTCGATGACCCCACCCGCCGACAGGCAACAAAAACCGCACTGACTTCCCTTCATTCTCTGCTACGATACGGTTGCGCGATCGGGGTTCGGCAGCCCAGTCAACCCGGATTGCAGGCTACCACTGAGAGGAGTCTCCACCTGGTCATGGACAGCACGGCTATCTCCTCCTGCCAACGGCCCACCTGGGTGGAAATCGACCTGCAGGCCCTTACTTCCAACTACCAGCGGATTCGGCGAATTGTCGGGACTAGTATCCGGGTGATGGCCGTTATCAAAGCCAACGCCTACGGGCACGGGGCCGTTGCTGTGGCCCTGCACCTGGAAAAGCAAGGTGCCGCCTGTCTGGCCGTTGCGATTCTGGAAGAGGCTCTGCAATTGCGCGACGCCGGAGTCCAACTGCCCATTCTGCTGCTCGACGGGTTCTGGCCCGGCCAGGAGGAACTGGTTATCCGCCATAACCTGATCACGACCGTGTTTGATCCCAAGAGCGTCGAACTGCTCAATCGTACCGCGGCAAAGATGGGGCACAAAGGCCATTACCATTTTAAGATAGATACCGGCATGTCCCGACTTGGAGCGGATTACGAGACAGCGGCAGAGACCGTTGAGTCTTGCGCGGAATTTTCGTGGGTGGAGTGTGAGGGTCTGTTTACCCATTTGAGTTCAGCAGAGGCACTGGAGAGTACCGAGACCCTGCGCCAGTTGGAGAGGTTCGAAAAGGTTTTGAATAAGCTCAAATCTAGAGGCTTTGCCATTCCGCGAATCCATGTGGCCAATAGTGCAGCCATTCTGCGCTGGCCTAAGTCTTGGTATGACGGCGTTCGCCCTGGGCTGATTCTTTATGGAATTACTCCCTTTGCTGAGGAGCAGGATCTGTTTGCGCCGCTCCTGACATTGAAGACATCTATCCTGCAGAAACGGAGGATTCGAAAGGGGACACATGTCGGGTATGATTGCTCTTTCACGGCGAATAGAGACACCGAGGTCGCGGTACTTCCTATTGGATATGCTGACGGCTACAACCGCCTGCTTTCTAACCGGGGCACAGTCCTGCTGGGTGGTCAGCGGGTACCGGTAGTGGGCAAGATCAGCATGGATTTGACAGTGATTGATGTGACGGAGGTTTCTCAAGCCCGGGGGGGGGACGAAGTAGTGCTGATTGGCCGCCAGGGAGATCAGTCCGTTGGGGTTCCAGAACTGGCGAGGCTCTGCGGGACCATCCCGTATGAGATCCTGACTGGAATAAGCAAGAGAGTTCCAAGAGTTTATCGGAATGAAGCACGCTAGAGGAAGCCGCCGAATATCATGAGCAAGGCTAGGTCGGTTTTTGTCTGCCAGGGTTGCGGGCATATGGCGACCAAGTGGTTGGGAAAATGTCCCGACTGCGGTGAGTGGAACACCTTCGTGGAGGAGTTCGAGGAGGGTACCCGAGCGGGGGGGACCTCCATCAGACTACCCGGAGTTGTCGGTGCCACCGCCTTTGGTGAAGTCGCCGGCCAGGCTGAAACCCGGTTTACTTCGGGTATCGCTGAATTGGACCGTGTGTTGGGAGGCGGAATTGTCCCCGGGTCCCTGGTACTCATTGGTGGCGATCCGGGTATCGGAAAGTCTACACTCCTGCTTCAGGCTGCCCATCAGATCCAGATGCAGGATCTCGTGGTTCTCTATGTTTCCGGCGAGGAGTCTGAAAGGCAAATTAAAATGCGTGGCGACCGCCTGGGCATCAACCCGGTGCGGCTTTTTCTGCTCACTGAGACCTGCCTGGAACGAGTCCTGGAATGCGTCAATCGGTTGTCTCCCCAGGTGATCGTTGTCGACTCCGTCCAGACCATTTATTCCGAAAAACTCAGCTCAGCTCCGGGTTCGGTCAGCCAGGTGCGCGAAGTGACCACCCAGTTCTTGTTTTTGAGCAAACAACGCTCCATCTCCACCTTCCTGATTGGCCATATTACCAAGGATGGGACCCTGGCCGGCCCCAAGGCCCTTGAACACATTGTGGATACGGTGCTATACTTTGAAGGCGAACGCTATCATAGCCATCGCCTGATCAGGACCATCAAGAATCGCTTTGGGGCGGCCAACGAGCTGGGGGTCTTCGAGATGACGGGCGAGGGCTTGGTTCCGATCGAGAACCCCTCCAAACTCTTCCTGGCTGAACGGCCAGCCGGTGCGGCGGGCTCTGTGGTGATTTGCTGTGTGCAAGGGTCGAGGCCCATTTTAGTCGAACTGCAGGCCCTGGTTAGCGGTAGCAATTATCCTAGTCCTAGAAGAATGGCAGCAGGCGTGGATCCAAATCGTGTCTCCCTTATGGTAGCAATGTTGGAGAAGCGCTTGGGACTTCATCTTCTGAACAGCGACGTTTACGTGAACGTAGCGGGAGGACTCAATGTGGATGAGCCTGCTGCCGACCTGGGCATGGTGACCGCGATGGTTTCCAGTTATCGAAACCTGCCCATCCAGCCGGACACGGTGGTGCTGGGTGAGGTCGGGTTGGCTGGCGAAGTCCGTGGAATCAGCCAATCTCTCTTGAGGATTCGCGAGGCGGCCACCCTCGGTTTTAAGAAATGCCTGGTTCCTGCCAGCAGCATGCCCAACTCCGACACCAAGGCCGAAATCGATTTGGTTCCCGTTCGATCTGTGCAGGAGTCCTTTGAATTCATCTTTGCTTGAGAGGTTCAACTCCGGCAATGGACCGATTCTTCGGCCATGTTCTGTTGTTTGATGCGAGTTTTACATCTTATCTTTAAAGTCTTCATTAAGAAAGGGGTTGATTCACTTGCTTGAACTGACAATTGTTCGCTTCATCCTGGCAATCGTTTTCATTGTGACGGCTTATTACTTTCAGCCCTTTGGACTGTCCCGCAATGTCTCGGCATTGATGGGCATTATTGGCGCAATCGCCATTATTGTTTTTGAATCTCGGCTGCGCAAGACGTCACTAAAACGGCTGATCGGCGCCGCGGTGGGCTCGATCCTCGGGATCGGGGGCGCCGCCATGATCAGCAGCATGCTGACCAAGACCTCCATCGAACCGGCAACGCTTTCCTTTCTTCAGATAGGGCTTTTCCTCTTGATGGCTTATGTTGGATTGATCTCTGGCGCCAATAAGGGCGACCTTCTCAATCTTTCTGCCCTGGGGGGTCTGTTTGGTGGGGAACGGCCTGGCAAGAAAACCTGCAAGATTCTGGACACTAGTGTCATTATCGATGGACGGATTGCAGATGTCTGTGAAACCGGCTTCGTCGACGGGATTCTGATCATCCCCCAGTTTGTCCTGAGGGAACTCCAGCAAGTCGCGGACTCCGCGGATTCACTGAAGAGGAACCGTGGTCGGCGAGGGCTGGATATCTTGCAGCGCATTCAGAAAATGGCAGGGATCAATTGTCAGATCGCGGAGACAGACTACCCGAACGTACGCGAAGTTGACATTAAGTTGATTGAACTTGCCAAGGAGATTGAAGGCAAAATTGTCACCAACGATTTTAATTTGAACAAGGTGGCCCAGTTGCAGGGGGTCGAGGTGCTGAATATCAATGAACTCGCCAACTCGCTGAAGCCGGTAGTTCTGCCTGGCGAGACCATGAAGGTCTTTATCCTCAAGGAAAGGAAAGAATACAACCAGGGAGTTACTTACTTGGACGACGGCACCATGATGGTAGTGGATAATGCCAGGAAGATGATCGGAAAGACGATCGAAACTTCGGTTACCAGTGTGCTTCAGACCACGGCCGGCAAGATGATTTTTGGCCGATATGACGACAAAGCCAGCAAAGTCGAGGCGGTTGTCCAGTGAAAGTTGCTGCTATCATACCCGCTGCAGGTGCCGGCACTCGGATGAGGTCAGCAAGCCCCAAACAATTCCTCACGCTCCGGGGGGCCCCCATCATCGTGCACACGCTGAGGAAATTTCTACAGTGTGAAGAAATCGGGAGAATCGTGGTTCCTCTGCGCAAGGCCGATGTCCCTTTTTTCGAGAGTGTACTGAGCCAGGAAAAGATCCCATCGGTCGTGCAGCTAGTGGTGGGGGGATTCCATCGACAGGACTCGGTCTTTTGCGGCTTCAGTGAGATCGAACAAGACACTGACGTGGTGGTGGTCCACGATGCGGTCCGTCCCTTCGTGGAAGTCGATTTGATCCGAAACGTGATCCGGACGGCCCACGAAAAGGGAAGCGCGATTCTGGTTCTGCCCTGCGTGGACACGGTGAAGCAGATTAAAAGGAATGTAATCGAGGCCACGCTGCCCCGCGACAAGATTGCCTTGGCCCAGACCCCGCAAGCCTTCCGTTACTCGATCCTCAAGGAAGGCTTTGAGAGGGCCCGGGAGGATCATTTTTACGCCACCGACGAGTCCTGCCTGGTGGAACGTCTGGGATATGATGTTGTGGTCATCCGCGGTAGCGACCGAAACATCAAAATCACCAAACCGGGCGATCTGCCCTTGGCCGAGCTCTTCGCCCAGCAGGAACAGGTCACGCAGTAACGAATAACGAAACCCGAGAGTCGAATGCTGAATTTCGATACGGAGCTTTCGAATCCCGCATTCATTAGCAGCCGTTTGAAGTTCCACAATCGACCTTCGACATCTCACACCTTCCTTCTCCAGAAGGCTTTCTTGCTATCGACAGGATTCCATGACCATTCGTGTCCGTTTTGCTCCTAGTCCCACCGGGCATCTGCATATGGGGAATGCCCGGACAGCCCTGTTCAATTGGCTGTTTGCTCGCAAACAGAAAGGTACTTTTGTACTTCGGATTGAAGACACGGATGTTTCCAGATCTGAAGCGCGGTTTGAAGATCTTATCTATCAAGACCTGAAATGGATGGGCATGGATTGGGACGAAGGCCCTGACCGGGGAGGGGCTTTCGGGCCTTATCGCCAAAGCGAGCGGATCGAACTCTATAGGCAAAAGGCACTGGAGCTGGTCGACTCCGACAAGGCGTTTCACTGCTTCTGTGCGGAAGCTGAGCTGGAGGCGCAGGCCTCCGTGGCCCGAGCGGCCGGTCTTACCTGGAGGTACCCGGGAACCTGCCGGGAACTGACCCGAGATGCCGCTGAAACACGACTTCGAAAGAAAGAACCATCGGTCATCCGACTGAAAGTCCGCCCCGGCGCCATTCATTTCCGAGACCTGGTCCATGGCGCTACAGAGTTCAACAGCGATGTCATCAGCGATCTGGTCCTGATCCGAACCACTGGGCTCCCCACCTATAATTACGCGGTGGTAGTGGACGATGCGCTCATGGAGATCACCCACGTGATCCGCGGGGACGACCATCTTTCCAATACCCCCAAGCAAATCTTGGTCTATGAGGCCTTCAACTGGGCTCCTCCGCAATTTGCCCATCTTTCCACGATTCTGGGGAGCGATCACTCCCGCCTCAGCAAACGCCACGGTGCTACCTCGGTTCAAAATTTTCAGGAAATGGGGATTCTGCCTGAAGCCTTAATGAATTACATCGCCCTGCTGGGCTGGGCCCCGCCGGAAGGGGAGAGCGAAATTCGGACGAATGAAGAGATCTCAAGGAATTTCGATCTGGAAAAGGTTTCCAAGAGTCCAGCGGTCTTCGATCTTGGAAAGCTCTTCTGGATCAACCGGCATTACCTGAAGGAATGTCCCGCCGGGCAACTGGTCTCGTTGGTGATTCCTCTCTTGCAGCAGACCGGTTGGATTGGCCAAGTTGATGCGATGGTGGAGGGATGGATTGACCGGCTGATCGAGGCTTTCCTTCCCCGGGTAGATCACCTGAGCCAGATTGCCGACATGACGGACTCCATTTGTTCCTTTGACCCGGACGAAGTGGTCAGGAGGGTAGAGGTTCTTGAGGCATTAGCGGTCCCCGGCGCGACCGAGGTGGTTCGGGAACTTGGCTTCCAGCTTTCTCAGCCTGACAAGAAGGTGGTTCATGAGTGGAAAAAGATCGTGGCCGCTGTCAAGGCCAATACGGGACAAAAAGGAAAGAACCTGTTCCACCCTATTCGCTTGGCCCTCACCGGAACTGCTTCCGGACCCGAGTTGGACAAGCTGGTTCCCCTCTTCGAGGAGGGCAGCCAGCTAAGCCTGCTTAAGAAGGTGAAGGACTGCCGTGAACGGGTTTGCGGATTTGCCGAGGCCTGGGACTCCGCCCAAACAAGTCCTCGTTGAAGAGCCTGCAGGAGCGGTCTTCATGAACATCATTTACGGCATTCATTCGGTTCAAGAATGCCTCAAGTCCGAATCCAAGCCCATTGAACGGATCTTCTTCAGCCAGGGGATCTCAAACCGGAGTCTCCAGCAAATCATCGACTTGGCCAGGAGTAAGGGGATCCCGGTCAAGTTCGAACCCAGAATATATCTGGATCGGAAAACAGGGCAGGCGGCTCATCAAGGAGTAATGGCCGTCTGCGCGACACAGACCTATTGGGACATTGAAGATATACTGACCCGTCTCAGCTGCCAACCGCTGTTGGTTTTGCTGGACTCTATAATGGATCCCAGGAACCTGGGAGCGGTATTAAGAAGTTGCGCCGTTTTTGGGGTTGATGGAGTCGTAATTCCGAAGGACAACGCGGCGGGGCTCTCGCCAGTGGTCTCCAAGACGGCGGAAGGCGCTCTGGAACATATTCGGGTTGCCCGGGTTACGAATCTGGTCCGGTCGATAGAGCTGCTCAAAGAACGCGGCATTTGGGTGGTAGGGATCGAGTCGTGCCAGCCCACCTTCTGCAACGAGGTGGACTACATCATTCCCGTTGCGCTGGTTTTTGGCAATGAGGGGTCTGGTCTGAGGCGGCTGGTGCGGGAAAACTGCGATATCCTGGCATCCATCCCGACTTCAGGGCCACTGCATTCCCTGAATGTGTCGGTTGCGGCCGGGATTGCCCTGTACGAGGTGGCTCGCTCTCGCCGGTCCAGAGAGGCAGCGATTGGCAAATGAAATTCCAAACTAGTTGAATTCTCCGTTGCACTTGCAGAAGGCTTTTGCTATACTTTGAGTTTTGTCGGCTTGCTGGCGTAGCTCAGTTGGTAGAGCAGCTGATTTGTAATCAGCAGGTCGGGGGTTCAAGTCCCTTCGCCAGCTCCAGAATGTATTGCTGGAATTGGGTTTAATCTGGAATCGGGGAGAGATGGCCGAGTGGTTAATGGCAGCAGACTGTAAATCTGCCGCTCCTTGCGAGCTACGGAGGTTCGAATCCTCCTCTCTCCACCAGGGAACAGGTGTCTGAGGATTCTGCTGACACCTGGCACCTACAGGAAGGCGGAAGTAACTCAGTGGTAGAGTCACAGCCTTCCAAGCTGTTGGTCGCGGGTTCGATCCCCGTCTCCCGCTCCAGGCCCACGTAGCTCAGTCGGTAGAG
>JBGPHY010000246.1:0-7971 GCA_041484625.1 Terriglobia bacterium
ATCCTCATGCTGACCGCGCGAGGCCAGGTAGTGGATAAAGTGGTGGGGTTGAAGCTCGGAGCCGATGATTACCTGACAAAACCTTTTGAAATGCTCGAACTGCTGGCACGACTGGAAGCCTTGCTGAGACGTTCCCCAGCCCCGCAAACGTCGATGGATATCTGCCGGTTCGGATCCATCCACGTCGACTTTCGCAGGGCGGAGGTCTCCTGTGATGGAAAGCTGCTGGAACTCTCTGCGCGCGAATTCCAACTCCTGAAATACTTCATACGCCATCAAGGGGCCACTCTATCCCGAGATGAACTGCTCAACCAAGTCTGGGGCTACAACGCCATGCCGTCCACACGCACAGTCGATGTGCATGTGGCGTGGCTGCGCCGGAAGCTTGAGCCCAATCCCAGCCATCCACAACACATCCTGACAGTCCACCGCCAGGGCTACAAGTTCGTTGGCTGAATACCTCCCCCTTTCCTCACACTGGCCAGGCGATTCGAGGTTTCTTCAGTCGCCAGTCGACCAGGAACATGATTCCCGCTGCCAGCGGAGGAAGTGCCATCGTCAGGACCACGAAAACTAAGGCGTTCACAGGCAAAGGGCCGGAAGTGATGAGGAAGGCCACCGCGATGACTACGCCAACTAGAAGGAGCAGTAAGCCGCCCAGAACCTCCGTCCACCAGGCCAGAAAGAGTAGCAATCCGAAGAACAAGCCGCGCACTGCAATGCGTAAGAGAACGCCACCCGGGGTCAGTCTCGCCCCTAAGGCTGAGGCCAAATCAAACCAGATCCAAAAGACCGCCCACAAGACCGCGATGAAGCTTGCCCCATAAGCCATTAATCTGTCAGGATCAACCATCTGCCTCAATGTACACCTCTCTCGCCGTGCCACAACCAAGAATCCCTCACGGCAGAACTCTTTTCCTACCGTGCCCCCTCCCGCATTTCCATTATGCAATGGGAGAGCCAGGCAGTGGTTAAGGCCAGGCAAATAAATTGTCAAATATGTAAAAGTGACGGCCGAGTTTCCAAGGGCACATCACGGCTGCACCCTAATTGGATTCTGATGATAAGGTGGGGTGCTCTTGTTGCTTCAGGAAGGGGAACTTTACATAATCTTTACACTCTCTTGGCACCAATTTTCCATCAACTGGCATCTTAATTATCTCAAGCCAGGAGCCTGGCGACGTCCAAGTGGTCGACCAAAAGAAAGAAACTGGTTTGTCCCAAGAGGCCGAAGAGCGGAGGTTACGATGAGAATCAAAGGTGTAATGCTGGTTATTTTTTCACTGTTGGCTTTTGATGCTTATGCCTATTCCCAGGACGGTAAGCCCAATTTTTCAGGAACTTGGGTTCTCGATAAAGAAAAGACTGACCTCGGCAGTATGGGCCGCCATCGCGCGGGTGGCGGTCGGATGGGAGGCTCTGGAATGGGAATTCCGGGGATGAGCATTCCAGGGATGGGTGGTCCGGGGATGCGCGGGCCTCGCATGGGCGGCGGTATGGGGGGACCTGGTATGGGCGGGCCCGGCATGGGTGGACCTGACATAAACGGTCGGGCTCCTATTGACGCGGGAGAGGTGAACCGTCCCAGAATGGTACAAATTCCGGAGTCTATGGTCATCGAGCACTCAGACCCGCAACTCGTCATCAAAAACAAGATCAAAATAGATGATGCTGAGCAAATCCGGGAGCTGAAGTACTCGACTGACGGTCAACCGAACCTTAATGAAGGGCCTCGAGGCAATACTGTGCAGTCCAAAACTCACTGGAAAGGAGACCGGCTCGTCACTAAATCCAATTTAGAGACTCCCAACGGAAAGATGGAAATCACAGAAGTCCGCTCGCTTTCCCCGGATGGCAAGACGATGGAGGTTGAGGTCAAATCCAGTGGTGGGCCAGGCGAATGGAGCCACAAACTGGTCTACGACAAGAAGGAATGAACTGTTCCTCCTCCTATGAATCAAGGGGCGTACCTCAAGGCTATCAAGAATGCCAGAGGTCAAAGATGAAAACGAATGGTCTCCTGCTTGCAGCGGCAACCCTTTTCCTGGCTCTCAATTGTTGTCGGATCTCTGCAGCGTGCATGACTAGCAGAACCGAGTCAAGGACCATGATGCCCGATACCTTGCCAGATATGGGAGATCTAGAGTCTCCGCGGGATCAAAGGTTTAGCGACGGACGTGCTTCTCCCGGCTGGGTCCAGGAGGCTCCAGAAAAGCCGGATCTTTCCGGCCGATGGCGGTTGAACCCACGAGCCAGTGATGACGCCGGCAAAGTCGTCCGGGAGGCCCTTAAAGAAGACATCACGAAGAAGAATCCGCTTCGAAATGCCGCCCGCCAGGTTGTGGGGAAACGGCACTATGGCCTACGCGAGCAGTTAGCCCGGTTCCTGGTCCAATTCCTTGAGGTCCCCGAGTCTTTGCAAATCTTACACCAAGACACTGTTTTGACCATGGCAGACGAAAAGGAGAGACTGCGCACACTTTACATCGATGAGACACCTAACACGGCCTTTGGCAAAGGCATCGTTGCTGTAACAAGGTGGTCCGGAATGCAGCTAATCACTGACGTTGACTTACGGAAGCAGGGAGTGGCCAGGCTGACTCTTGCCCTTGCACCAGGCGGCTTTCAATTGCATCTGACACTGCAAATACATCATGCCAGGTTCAGCCATCCCATCCTTGTTCATAGTGTTTACGACTTTGTTGCTGAGAGCTTAGGAATTCCCACCTCGCGCATTTTTTACCAGCCCGGGTGAGACAAGTGGCGGAGTGGGGTAAGGAACTGTTTGAGAATCAAGGTCAATAGTGGAACCGGACACGCAACTCTGCATAGACCTGTCGCGGTCCTTCGTAGTGTGTGCCGCCGAAGGTTTCGCTGTTGTCGAGAAGAAATTGTCGGTTTGCCACATTCAAGCAGTGAATTGCCAATGACCAATTCTCTCCAAAACTCTTGCCCAGCGACAAATCCAGAAGCTTATGGCCCGGCAGGTGCTGCGGCCCTTCCCCATCGGTAAACCCGGAACCGTACCCGAGGTTCCCGGCGACATAACTATGACTTGGGAGAGTGGTATTAAAACCCACACTCAATGTGTGCCGTTGGTCGTGGTCCAGGAAGAAGTAATCCGGGGAGTAAGAAAAATCAGTTAACCCGCCGGTGATCCCTCCTTTCCCTTCCGCCCGCTGGTGTGCATAAGCGAGCAATATCTCACCTCGACGCCAGAGTCGGGGCGAACGAAGTGTGACTTCCAGCCCGCGGATGCGCCCCCTTTCGATGGTGAGCGGAAAGAATATATTGGAATTACCCAAAGCATTGTGGTCAAAGAAGTTCTTCGCTGCTGTGTGAAAGTAGTCGGTATCGATTGTCCAGCTCCGCAGGGGGACTGTCAGGCCGAACTGATATTCTTCGTCTCGTTCTCCCTCCAGGGGAAGGAAGTCAAAACCCTGATTGAGTGCCAACTCCAGGAATGGTCCGGAAACCGTTGAAAGAGGTGGGGCTTGGTAGTAGCGACCGTAGAACCCGCGCAAGACCCAATTGATGCGTGGAACACGGACCGCGGCACCGGCACGCGGGTCGACAGCATTTTCGCTCAGTCGGCCTGAAAAGTGCGTCAGCCTGAGGCCCCCAGTCAGTGTCAGCCAGGATGTGGGCTTGAATTGATCCTCCAGAAACCCTGCATGCAAACTGCCTCTTAGTTTTTGCGCCTGGCTCAGACTGTATCCCGGACCTGCCCCGGTCTGCAGACCAAGGAAAGAGGAATCGCGTTGCAGGAACCCGCAGTAGCCAATCTTCGCATTATTGTTGTGCGTCAAGGCACTGAAGATCGCCTGTAGCCCTGCGTAGTTAGAATCGTGTCGGCCGGTAGGGACAACCGGCGCATCTTCTCCGCCGGATCCGATGTAATCCCCAATGTAGTCGGCGCGATTGAAATGATAATAGGGAGAGATGGTGAGCAGCTGGCGGGGATCTAGGGTGTGGACCCACGAAAAGTTAACGAACGTGTCTCTCTCCCGATCGATATCACGTATCCCGGTGGCCTGGGCCTCCGCGTCGTTGGGTACCTGGTAGGCGTCCCGCCGCACACCGGACACCAGCCGGAGCTGATCCGAGGGGGTCGCATCATAGATCAATGAAGCGAAGCCCCCGAGGCCGCTGAATTGGTCATGCAGAACCGCCGAGGTCGGCGTTTCCAACCCATAATCACTCCGATAACCTGTCAGACTGCCGTAATAGGCAAAATGATCGGTATGGCTACCGACTTTCAGTTGGTTGTCCGTTTGATTGAAATTGCCGTAACTGGTGATGAATTCTATCTCTCGATCGCTGTCAAACCCACTTCGTGGGGCGACGTTGAAGATCCCATAGGTGCGATCCCCATATTCGGCGGAATAGCTTCCGCGTTGAACCTCCAAATAGTCGATATCCTTGGGGTCGAATTGAGGTCCGGCATTGGAGGCAATGTTGGTGTTGGGGATGGGAACGCCATCCACCAACCAGGTTACCTGGTGTCCGCCACGAATGTGGAGCTGATCGTGGATCATGTAGGCGCCAGGAACATAGTTAGTAATCATGGCCAGGCTGTGGCTCCGAGCAGCGCCCGGAGTCTGTGTAATCTGATCATGACTGACCAGGGTGGTAGGAGTCGCGGCATCGGAGCCAGCCAGCTCCGGCTTTGAGACAATGTCAAGGTTCTGTTTTATGGATGCAATTTCCAATTGGAACCGCGAGACTGGTGCGCTGTTCGATAGGATGGTCAGCGGCTGCTCTACGCTCCTGAAGCCCTCCTTTTCGATGGCCACAACGTACTCGCCCACGGGGACCGACCGAAAATAGAACTCTCCGTTCTCGTTGGTTTGCCCAACCAGCGAAATTCTCGAAGCATGTGCCCGTACGATCACCTTAGCTTCAAAAACGGGGCGCCCTTGCGGATCGACCACCACACCCCGGACATCTCCGAATAGTGCAGCCCGGCTTTCCACAGCCCACAGCAGCACCGCTAATAGGCACCAGGCATCCCATCTATGACTCATCATTCCTCTCCTTCACCTCGGGATTTTTCACTAGCAAAAGAGTGGGCGGGAATGACGGGCAGTGCTGTCTGACTCCCGGGGAAGATAGGGCAGAACCCAGGCAGTAAGCCTTCCATCAGGAAAGACACAAAGGCGGGAGCTTTTTCATTTCCACAGTCTGCCTTGAGCAGGCAGCCGCGCTGACTCAGGTGACGAACCGATTCGTCCTCCCCTCGAGAATCGCCTTGGTGGCGACGAGGACTTTCTTTCCCAGCCATCTTCAGCCGACGACAGGCTTCTGGACAGCAGCACTGTGGTCCTTTCACCGCGCATGCGGTTGCCTCTGAATGGCCTCTTGCAACTGGACACAGACTGACAAGCTTGGCCACATCCACTGCACTGGCGCAGAGGCACACCGAACTCACCAGGACCGCTAGCTTGTGGGGAAGCATGCTATTCATCTTACGGCTTAGGCGCCGCTCCGACAAGCATTTCTTGAGGATGGAATGCAGAGAAATGCCAAATTTCCAGATCCGAAGGCAATCCATTGTGCCAGTGGGCTGCGTGTGCTGTTGACACGAATGATTAAATCGTGTTACTGTGCCGCTGATGCGATTCCAAACCGGGCAACGCCCACAAGGACGAGGTCTGACGGCCACAGGGAGGAGCCCTATATTAAGTCTCCCCCGGGCTGCCGTTCGCTGGAGCGCCTGTCTCTCAGTCTCGTTGACGCTCCAGGGGATGTCCTACCCTCAACCTCGCCTACAGATCAGCGGAGTGATTGTTACCCAGAAAAACGAAGCCGTAGAGGGAGTAACCGTAGTCGCATCCAGCGATCAAGGGCAGCAAAAAACGCTCACGAATGCAGATGGATATTTCCGACTCGCCCGACCGGGTGGGTCCTTTGCGGTCAGAGTTGAGGGCAAGTACATCACGCCGCAGGAAAGGACCTTTTCTTCCGAGGATCCCGCAGAGGATCTGACATTTGTGGTTGGCTTTGTGATTCCACCCGTCCACGAGAGCCTGGTTATTGAAGCCACGACGCTGGATCCCAGCATTGACCGGCGCAACGACGTGATCTACAAGAGCACTCTGTTTTCGAGAGACGACCAGGTTTTTCAAACTCTGGATGCCGGCATCAATGCCGGCCAACACGAGGGAGGGGGGAAGTCGTTGGAGATCCGTCGATTTGGCTTTAACCTGGACCATGGGGGAGTCAACGGAGGACTGAAGGTTTTGGTGGACGACGTCCAGCAGAACCAGGGGACTCAAGGCCATGGGCAGGGTTACCTGGGCCAGTTGAAGTCCTTGACTCCAGAACTTGTGCAGGATGTCAGCATTCTCAACGGCCCGTTCAGCCCGGAGTACGGCGATTTCTCCGGGCTGGGAGTCGTGCATATCCGTCTGAAGGAATCACTGCCTGACCAGATCACGGCACGTATTCAAGGCGGTTCCTTTGGGACTCTTCGTGCGTTCCTGGCCTATAGTCCACGGTTGGAGCATGTTGATTCTTTCCTGGCTTATGAGGGCTCTCGAACGGATGGTCCCTTCCTGAACCCCTTGCGTTACAGGCGCGATAATCTGACCGCGAACTACACCTGGAAGATGGATGATTCACAGGATCTGGGGTTTAAGCTCAATCTGGGAAGGAATGATTTCAACTCGTCGGGTCAAATCCCTCTGGATGAAGTAGCTGCCGGCCGACTGGACCGATTCGGCTTCATTGACCCGGACGATGGGGGCCGGGTGCGCACGGCCGTCTTGGGGACCTACTACAGAAAAGAATGGAAATCTGGAGACATCCTCAAGTTGGACGGTTTCCTGTCCCGATCTCTGTTCGATCTGTACTCCAACTTCACCTATTTTCTTAATGATCAAGTCAACGGAGATGGGATTCAACAGCATGATTCGCGCCTGCAACAGGGAACCAACACCCAATACCTTCATCCTTTCAAGATCGGAGGCCGGCATGCTCTGTTTACTGCCGGAGCCAACTTCCATGCTAATCAAATCAATGTCGGGCTCTATCCGAGGGCCGGGCGCAACCCGACTGGCGTAACCACCCGCGCCGATGCCCATGTCACCAACATGGCTGGCTATGCCCAACAGAGCATCGAGCTTTGGCAGGGGCGTCTGCAACTCAACGGCGGACTTCGGTACGACTACTTCCGCTTTAACGTGGGAGACAGGGTTGAGCCTTCATTGGGTGGGATTCAGGGGGCCGCGAAGGTCCAGCCTAAGGCCAATCTGGCCTTCACTCCCAGCAGCCGCGTCCCTTTCACCTTGCATCTGAACTACGGACGGGGTATTTCCAGCCAGGATGCCCGAGGGGTAGTCCAGAGACCCTCAGCTCCCAAAATCTCGACCACCGATTTTTACCAGCTCGGGACCTCCCACAATTGGAGGCGGTTTTCACTCAGTACGGACATGTTCTTCATTGACCGGTCGAACGAACAAGTTTACATCCCGGATGATGGGAGCTTTGAATTCAAAGGTCCCAGCCGGTCCTATGGGTTCGAAGCAAAGAGTTCAATCCAGTTGACCCGTTTCCTGGCATTCAATGGAGGAATCACCCAGGTCACCAACTCCTTTTATCTGGGCACATTCCCCCGTGTTTACGTCGATAGCGCCCCCCATGAAGTTTCGAACGCCGGCTTGACAATGGCCGGATGGCGCGGATTCACCGGTTCATTGCGTTTCCGGCACCTTGGCAACTATCGGCTAGATGGCCTAGACGCCTCAATACGCGCCTCTGGACTGACCGTCCTGGATTTCAGCCTGGCCAAACAACTCCGGCGCTGGGTTGATTTCAACCTATCCCTGGATAACCTCACCAACAAGACCTTCTACGAAACTCAGAATTATTTCGAGTCGCGACTCCATTCCGGAGATCCTCTGATTGTCCGCATCCCCGGCACTCTTGGTTACCCCATGACGGTGACAGTGGGTCTGACTTTCCGCCTGA
>JBGPHY010000247.1:0-7962 GCA_041484625.1 Terriglobia bacterium
CTCGAACCTACCAACCCAGGATTGTTCTGGTACGGCATTCATGCCGTTGAGGCCCTTTACACTGTGATGGGGACAGGCTGCGAAACTGTCACCACCTCCTCCAACCAGGACACTGATCTGGTGGTGGGGGTTTGGAAGGACGGGCGCATCGCGACGGTGCGCGGACTCCGCAAAGGGAAGAAGGATTATGGACTGTTGTTGTTCGGAGAAAAGGCTATCAAGTCCATGGCTCTCCAGGATGTCTCTTATGTTCCACTCGTGCGTAAGATCATGGAATTCTTTCAATCAGGCAAACCCCCTGTGCCTTACGCGGAGACTCTGGAGATTATCGCGTTCATGGATGCCGCCGAACGCAGCCGCCAGCAGGGTGGAATTCCGGTAAAGGTAGAGAGATAGTCCAAGGCCCTTACAGGGCCAAAAACCCACTGCCCGTGTGGTGATTCATCACCCCCTGTGTCCAGCACGAAAGATGTGGGACATGCTCAGTTTGCCAAAGGGGGAATTTCATGGAAGTGCCATGACCTTTTTCAGGTCACCACGGACGATGAAAATGGCTGATTGGTTCGGAGTTCAACCTTTAGGTTGCCATTGCCTCAGGCATGCTAAAGCATGAACTCCGAACTCATTTTCATGAAAGTATCATGTCCGACCAATGCTAAGATTTTCGGCTTGGGGAGTTTGAGTTCGGGAGTGGTGGATGGAATCCGAGACCATGGATTTACGGAGAACTGTGTTTGATTCCCTGATTGATCGCCGGTCCACTGACAGTTTGAAATGGGGGACCTATGATAAAGAAGTGCTCCCATTGTGGGTCGCAGACATGGACTTCGCCGCGCCCGAGGCTGTCATTCGCGCCCTCAGGGGGCGGATCGATCATGGCATCTTCGGCTACGCCAAGCGACCACTGGCCTTGATCGAAACCATCCAGGAGCGGCTTCGTCGGCTTTACGACTGGGAAGTTCCTTTAGAAGCCATCACCTTTACGCCGGGTGTCGTGCCTGGGTTTAACCTGGCAATTCGATCCCTGGCCCGATCTGGCTCCGAAGTTTTGATTCAGACTCCTGTGTATGCGCCCTTCCTGAAGGCGGCGGGTCATTCCGGCCTGAGGACCCGGGTCAATGAGTTGAAGCGCTCGCCGGGAGAATCTTACGAAATTGATTTCGAGGATTTCGAGTCCGCCGTCGGGCCAGCCACCTGTGCCTTTCTCTTGTGCAGTCCTCATAATCCCGTGGGTCGGGTGTTTCGCACGGATGAACTCAGCCGTATGGCGGAGATTTGCCTCCGCCATCAGGTGGCCATAATCGCGGATGAGATCCACTGCGACCTGGTCTTTCAAGGCCATCCCCACATCCCCCTTGCCTCCCTGGACCCCGAAATCGAAAGGAAGACCATCACCTTGATGGCTCCCAGCAAGGCCTTCAATATCGCAGGCCTGGAATGCTCTTTCGCGGTCATCCCCGACCCTGAGCTGCGGCGGCGGTTTGAGGCCTCGCGGGCCGGGATGGTAACCGGCTCGAATATGCTCGGGCATGGAGCGGCCCTGGCAGGTTACGCCGAAGGACAGAGCTGGCTGGAAGAACTGCTTCGCTACCTCGAGGAAAATCGCGATTTCATACTGGAATTCCTGACTCGCCGTCTGCCAGGGATATGGATGCCTGTCCCGGAAGGAACCTTTCTGGCATGGCTCGACTGCCGACAGCTCGGGTTGTCCCGAGATCCCGCCAACTTCTTCCTCGAGCAAGCGCGAGTGGCACTCAATGACGGAAAACGATTCGGTCAGGGTGGTGAGGGTTTTGTCCGCCTGAATTTCGGATGCCCCAGGTCAGTGCTGACAGAGGCTCTGGAGCGAATGGCCGAGGCGGTGGGGAAAAACAGGCGGTGAATAATTCACCTGCCCGCACATTTTGCAGGGGATGACTCTTCCGCAAGAGCGGTTGACGTGGCTGCCAAAGCCTCCATTTTCAAGGCGGCCAGTCATTCTCCCGGAAACACTGGGTAGCATGAAAATAACAAAGCGGGGACCCGGTTCCAGCCGGGCGATTTCTCCGGCATAATCCAAGGATCGCCGTGCAGAGCACGCCTCCCACATTGTATTGACCTATCGTTACAAATAAACAATCCGGGAGAGACCCAATTCCCGGAGTGCCGGTTCGAGAGCTAGAACGTCGGAGCCTTTTCTTGTGAAAGCAGCCTGGTGGAGATTCTCGTTGGCATGCTGAGGTTGCTCTCCAAACCCGGCCGAATGGATTGTACCTTTAAGAAGGGACCTCACCCGCTTTGCGATGGCTGGCCCTGAGTCGATCCAGCGAACCGCTCGGGGAGCCGCGCATTCTAATTCTTTGAGAAGAAGAGGAAAATGGGTGCAACCCAAGACCACAGTATCCAGCCGGCCGCCATTCTCCCCTTTGAAAAGAGGAGCAATTATTCGCCGCACTGTTTGCAGGTTGACATGTTTTCCCCTGAGTTTGTTCTCGGCCAGATCCACCAATTCTGCGGAACCAACACGAAGGACTGTGCAGTCTGCTGCAAACTCCTCGATTAGATCTTGTGTGTAGGCTCTTTTTACCGTGCCAGGGGTAGCCAGCAGGCCGATCACTCGAGTTTGACTGATCCGGGCTGCCGGTTTTATGGCAGGAACCACTCCCACCACAGGGATGGATATGCGGCTGCGAATCTTGGGCAATGCCACGGTGCTGGCAGTATTGCAGGCAACCACCATCACTTCCGGAGCGAATCGCGACGTCAGCCGCCGAAGCACATCATCCACTCTTGAGACCACCTCGTCTTCCTGTTTCGTTCCGTAAGGAAAAGCCTCATTATCCGAAGCGTACACAAAAGTGGCAGTTGGAACCAGTCGGCGTACCTCCTGGTATATGCTCAGTCCACCCACACCGGAGTCAAAAATCAAGATAGTCGGGGATGATCGCTCGTGTGCTGACATCCGGGGTTATTTCCTCGGCACGGATTTAATTGTGATTCTGCGCAGCCCCCTGGCCTGATCGTGAAAAGTGAGTACCCCAGTCGGGCCAACCTTGCAGCCAGTGAGAACCCTGTCGTTAACCTCTACTCTCACCCGTTCGAAAGAGAGCATCTCTACCAGCAGATGCCGTGCAGGAGCCGGAGAGTTGACCTCATAGGAGACTGGAAGTGAAACTGGCCCACCTTTCTTGTGGGCGGAAAAGAGAAGGACCTGATTCTCCCCGGAACCTCGGAAATGTGCGCCTACCAGTTTCCGCTGCATATCCTTGACTAATGTGACTTCAGCTGGCGGGCTGGCACCGGCGTGTCGAATTTGCAGGGCATGGAGAAACCTGCCTTCGGATGCCGCCCGGGATGGAGTGACTTCTATTCTCCAAGTTCCCGACTCCCGTGGTTCTGCAGAGTTGGCATTTCGGATGACGGGGTAGTTGACCTTCTCAAAAGCATTAAAGAACTCGAAGCCCTCACCCCCGACAGTCGTAATATTGCCGTCTTCGGGGAGAAGAGTACAAACATCGAGAATCCCGTCGTAATGAAAGCTTCGATTTTCCAGCTGTAGTTGGCCGTTCCGCTGAACACTGATGGATCTGGCACCAGGGAAGGTCTGCATCCCCACGAGCGGCATGACGCCATCGATGCGGGGTTGGGACTGGAAATGAAGCAGCCACCTTGTTTCAAATTCAGGACGCGCCGTCTTGACACGGTCGTATACCACCAGATAATCGGCCTGAGGGAGATAGAGATATTGACGCTCATAATCAGTGACTTTCTCCCCATAGGCCCCGGCCAGGTCGCACCGGACGTAACTGTAACCGTTCTTTAGGTCGGAATCGTAGGCCAAAACATTTCCGGTGTCGAGGCGTTCCCTCTTATAATGGGCCCGGTAAGTTACCCAATCCCCATGATGCTGGAGACCGCGCAGGATAACCTGACCACCGTCGTTGCTGTACCCCGCCGGCAGAGACTCCTGAGGGTCATAAACCAGGAGGCAGTTGTGGGCCAGGGTACGACAGGCATATCCTGTCCAGTGGCCATTCGGCACGTACAGGCTGTCATAGGCACCTCCATCCACTGTCAGGCCACCCCGGTGGTAGATGAGGAATTGCCCCTTATCGAAGTGCTGATGGTCCGTGTAATGATCTCCAGCCACGATAGTGATCATCGTGCTGTCATCCTCCCAACCGCTCCGAAAGACAATTCGCTCGTCGGTCCCTGATCCCTGGCGCATGGCCAGCGGATAGGTCCGGAATGAGGGAGAGCAGGATGCGTCAGGGTCCCAGAAGATCCTCATCCCCCATTGGAAGGAAGGGGAGACAGCCCGGGTCCCATAGGCATGGCAGACTTCCTTGGAAAAAGACCTGAGACGGGCCGCTTCGCTCTTGTCCCCAAGCCCCGCAGCCAGGGCTTCCAGCGTCAGCGGGACGGTAAGGTTCGGCAGGGTCCGATTGGGTGAACAATCGCCAATCCGCTCAAAGGTCAAATCCGGCCGAGTCGAGGCCACCACGAATTGACCCGCCATTGCCAGGAAGCCGTCATACTGCCGCTCAACCCGGCGGAAGTAGTCGATGTCGGTGGCTGACCGGTAGGCTTGAAGCAGCATGACCAGATTGCGCAGGGTTTCGTGGAACGTGTAGTGGCTGCCTTCGGCCCAGGCACCCTGGCGGGCCTTCCAAGTGTCAAGGATCTTTCCGGACCCTTCGATCCATTGCCTCGTCAATTCCAGGTATTCCCCAGCTTTGCGGTTGTAAGGTTCTGCTTCACCTTTCAGGACCAAGCCACAAATCCCCAGACTTCCCAGTGCCATGTAGGTGTAGTTATGGTTGATATCAGGCTCTCCATGAAGCATGAACTCCAGGGAGGAATCGGCAGTCTTGACGATGTTGGCCATGATCGATGCTCTGTCGGCTTCCGACAAGGCCGGGTAAATCCAGTCGAAAGCAGTTGCCATTTCACCGCCTGCCAGGAACCCTTCAACGTCATGGGTGGCATAGGAGAAGCTATGGTCCAGTAAGAACTGGCGAACTGCCTCAAGCTCGGCCGGCCTCCCCTCCTCCAGATAACGAGCGGCCCTCTCGACAGCAGAGGCAGGGCTGTCCCCTGTCAAATCGCTTCGCCAAGGGGCATAGGCGGGGACATGAGATCGTGTGCGCAATTGTTCAACCGTCAGCCCCTTCCCGATTCGACTCTTGTCATTTCGGACAAAGACACGGGGATGAAGAGCAGAAACCCTCGGCAGGTCATGGTTCGCCGTTGTGGTAATTCCCCTGGCGAAGTCAGGCTGAGTGACTGCAGGTATGACGAACACGAGCAAAATAGCCAGGACTCGATTCATTAGTGCATCAATCACGAAACGAATGAATACTCTACGGGCAGGCCTGCTGGCATTTTGCTGGTCCCAAGCCCGGCTGTTTCGGCCAAGCTGAGATTGAGATACGGCAGAGTCTTGACAGCGGCCCCCAGAAGCTTTGCCCCTGCCACCTCAATCAAAACCGGATCGGTGCCTGCCACCACGGTTTTCATCTTATACACGCCCGCCAGACTGCCTGCACCGGGACCGTTTTGCAGCAAAGTCCAATTCCTCAGACTGAATTCACAATATTTCAAAGGGATTTCCGTTACAAGAACTAATCAGTCGGGATCTTCTGGTCCAGTGGCGTTGAGCCTTCGGAACTTCAGTTCGCTTTAGCCAGGATTAATTGTAGAATTGTGACCTGTAGTCGGTCAGAAGGCGTGAAAAATTTCGGGAGGGCGAGCCGCGCGACCGCTGTCGCCCTGGCGAGCCCCCCTCCGAAAGTGCTCACTCCACCGTGGCTCCGCGGGAGCCTCACCCTCCCCCTTGGAGGCAATCGGAATTTTTGCACACCCTTACAGTTACTCGGGGAACCGGCTCCGTCAGGAGCGCAATGTTTTAGGAAATCGGGCATTCAATCCATGACCGACTCATTACGGCGACTTGGCTTTTCATCTTAATTTCGTCGCAGGAATTCCCGGATGCTCTAGCGAGGCCATTATGAACTGGAAACTCTCGATGTTATTGCTCTTCACCCTGCCAAGTTCGATTGGGGCAGACCAACCGCAGATCAAGCTTTGGGCAATAGGAGATGTGGAGCGGATCAATCCTGTCACCGGGAAGCTCCTTATCCAGGACCGAACCGACATTCATAAGGATTATCCCGCCGGAGACTTTCATCAACGCAACCTGGTCTGGGAGGCTACGACAAGAACGGTGACACTGAAGGCAGCGCGCAACGAGTTTGTGGCGTTTCAGCTCATTGTGGAAGCTTCGCAACCGGTTGAGGATGTTGACGTCCACTTTGAAGCCTTAGAGAGAAGCGGCGGAGACCGCATCAGCGGGAAATCCATTCAGACGTTCAAAGAGTGGTATCTTCCGGTGCGCCGCCCCTCCACCGGCTATGAAGCCAGTTCCCTGGGCATGGGTTGGTATGCCGATGCTCTCCTGCCAAAAAGGAAGACCAACCTGGCCACAGGATTCCCTTTTTCCATCCCAGATCTCTACAACAACATCCCTCACCAGCAAAACCAGGCGATCTGGTTTGACATTTTCGTTCCTTTCGAGCGAGACCTTGCCCCTCCGGGTCAATATACCGGGGCTGTGGAAGTGACGTGGAAGGGTGGGCGGGAAACCGTCCAGGTTACGCTTGATGTTTGGGACTTTGCCTTACCTCAGGAAAGCCACTTACCCGGTGACATCTGGAACGGTTCGATGAAGGGGATGTCACGTCAAGAGGAATTGCAGTACTACCAGTTGGCCCAGCAGCACCGTTTTCTTCCCCTCATCTACGCATACCGTCCCAAGCTCACCCTGAAGGCTGACAAGGTAGAACTCGATTGGAGGGAATATGACCAAAGGCTCTCCCTTTACTTGGATGGCTCAGCATTCACGGTGAAATCCGGCTATTGGGGTCCAGGCTATGGTGTCCCCCTCCATCACGTGATGCTTCCTTTTGATATCGAAAAGGGCGGAAACCGGGACCGAGCCTGGCCCATGGCTCTCCCCGAAGAGGGACGAACTGCCCGGTACGAAGCCGTTTGGAGGGAAGTGGGGCGCCAGGTGCGGGAGCATCTGGATTCAAAGCCGGAGTGGCAGAAAGTGCAGAAGATTGCATTCCTGGACGGTCTGGACGAGTCTTACTACGACGCGGCCTACGAGAAGATGCTGTACTACGGGAGATTGCTCCACGAGGCGATGGGGCGGGGGTGGTTCAAATATCGCATCGACGGTGGCTATTCCCGCGAAGCTATGGACCGACTCTCTCGGGAAGTCGACCTGTGGGTCTGCCACACGGTGGCCTTCGATCTTCCGACGGTGAGGCTTTTTCAAGGTAAGGGGGTCGAAGCCTGGTTCTACGGCCCGATGATTTATGAACAGCAGAGCAACTCCGGATGTGGATCGAATACCTTCCTCGACCTGGATCTAAACATTAATCGGGCTATTGGCTGGATCGGCTGGAAATATCAGACGGGCTGGGTGGAATGGGAGTTCGACTGGAATGCGTATGCTGCCTGGTATGAACCCGAAAACTTCAAAGAACCGGAACGAATCTATAACGGTTCGGGCCAATTGATCTACCGCGGTATCGTTATGGGGTACGACCAGCCGATTCCCAGCGTCCGTCTGAAAGCCCAACGCCGCGGCCTTCAGGATTACGAATATTTTTGGCTGCTCTCCCAGAGACTGGGACACCGGAAGGCGGCCGACCAATTGGTCAATTCAATAATCTACAAACAACCCTTTGGACAAGCCGCTATGCTGGACACGGAGATCTGGAAGAACAACCCCGAGGAGTGGGAAAGAGCGCGTATTACGGCTGGGGAGCAGATCGCAGTCTCGAAACCGTGAATGACTAGATGACTCCGCCATTGTCTGGAGACACCTCACTGCTCCCGCACTCGCTGCATGCCTTGTTGCGGCTGCCGGAGCTGGTCGAGATTATGGGTAAATGGTCAGAAGCTGTGAAAAAA
>JBGPHY010000248.1:0-7926 GCA_041484625.1 Terriglobia bacterium
CAGCCAGAACTGCACCTTTTCCGGGTCGCGCTCCCGCGCTTGCTTGGCTGGCCGTTCGAGCGTCCAATCGATGGCTCCCAGAATCTTCCACACATGGCCCGGGGGATAGCGCACCCCAGTGACGCGTTCCATCACGGCCGCCCCCCGTGGCAAGGTCCACAGATCCGTACCGAAGCCATGCGACCGGGACCCCTGCCGCAAGGCTTTCTCCCCCTGCCGCAGCTGTCCCCGGTCCAGCTTCGGCTGGGGCGGCCCGCACGGCCAGCGCCGCGCAGAGCTGAGGAGCCACCCCGCCGCCATTCCGCGTACCAGCGGCTCACACTCTGGCGACTCGCCTTTAGTTCCCGCGCGATCTCTGCCAGAATCATCTTGCCGGCAGCAAACAAACGGCCCGCCCGCTTCCGCCGCTGCTCCAAAACGAGGGGAGACCGTTCCCCCAGCATAGGCCAAAGCCAGACGGGCCTCCTGCCACCCCAGCTTCCGCACTTTGCGCCGATCCTCGCTCGCTGGGGCGGCCGCAGTCTGGACGATCGGAATCATACTGCCATCGATTTCGGCCACCACCACCGGCACCCCCGTCTGCTCTGGCATCTGTTCTGGCAGCGACTGCTGCTCCAACATCTGGATCCGTCCCAGCCGACTATTCCAGTACAGAGTTTTTTTATCCCGGCTGGCCGACGGGTTCAGTTGCCTCATCTCTTTCGCTTTCCGGTCCGCTTGCTTCTGGGCCCATTCCCCCAGAGCTTGCTGCCCCAGCGGTCGCAGCTGCTCTAAAACCGCCCCTTCCGCATCATCCGCCTTCTCCAATTTCCCGTCCCGGTTCTCCACGATCGCCAACAGACTCTCGATCCGCTCCTTCCAGGCCGGGTGCTTGGCCAGCCGTTGTTCCAAGGTCTCGACCTCGTTGAGGGTTGCTTCCTTCTTCGGCTTCCGTCTCTTCATGGGAGGGCTCCTTTCAAGTGGCTAATCTCCCATGGTTATTTATACACAATACCTCCTTTTGTCCAGAACTTTCTGCCCGCCACTTCTGTTTGCACCCCCATCTCCCACACCCTGTTCATTCCGTTTGAAGTATGATAGGTGGAGCGATCAAGGATGCTATGTGGTCTTACGAACAAGGAGACCGCAACCAGGAGGATACGACAATGTTTCGTCTGGGTGGTTACACGGAGCCATTTATCGAGAGGCTTCGGGATACGGCAAATAGGATTATCCGCACCCTTTTCTGGGTGGAGGAGCAAGAAGAGCCTATTCGGACTCGCGACGGACAGCAGCCTCGAATCACAGAAGAACAAAAGCAAACCCATCGAACGCAAGTTGAAGCGCCGCCTCGAATTGAGCCGGAAGAGAAGAAACCAATGAGGCCGTGGCCAGAAATAACAACCAGCCCCAGCCTGAAGAGTGCGACTCGAATTGGGAAATCCATCTTCATCAAGGGCGAGCTCGCCGTTAACGAAGATCTTACCGTTGATGGGCGGATTGTGGGCAAGATCGAAGTCATCGATCATCAATTGGTTATCGGTCCCAGTGGGGTAGTACACGCGGAGATCCAAGCGAGAGATGTGACCGTCAAAGGAAAGGTCGTGGGCAACATCTCAGCCGGTGGCATGGTGACCATTCAATCCACGGGCTCCCTGGTGGGTGGCATTTCAGCTGCGAGGATTGCCATCAACGAAGGGGCTCATTTCAAGGGGACCGTCGATATCATATTGGTGAAAGCTCAGACTGCCAAAGGATGATCCAGCAGGATTGTTATTTCACGTTATCTGTCCCTGTCCGAGCCTTGTTTTCTGGTAATGGAAGCGCACCCGGGGGCCAATACACGACTACTGGATTTTTCATGTTATCTCAACCGCCTACCCGTAAACTACTGACTCAAAAGTCCACCAATATAACCCCCCAAAACAACCCACCCAAAAACTCGCAATATAAGCCCGCCAAAAAACCCACCAACAATGCACGGCCGCCAAAATCCGCGTCCCCACCCCCCACGTAAATTCCGGGTCCCGAGGCCTCGAATTCTGCCGCCCGCAGACCCGGTCCTGCAATCCTGCAAAAAGCGACGACGAAATATCATGGAGGTGATAGAATAGAGCGTGTCAATTCCCAATAACCTTTCAAAACCAAAAGGAGGTACCTATGCGACGGCGTATATTCGCGCGTGCTGCTCTCACGGTGGCTGTGTCGATCCTCATGCTCGGCGCAGTGGCCCAGGCGTCCGACAACCAGGTCGGAAGCTGGAAAGTGAATCTGGCTAAGTCCAAATACAGTCCCGGTCCAGCACCGAAAGAAGGCACGCTCACGGTTGAATCCCAGACCAATGGCCTGAAGATCACGGTCCACGGCACCAACGCCGAAGGCCAACCCATCCACTTTGAATTCAGTCCGAAATACGATGGCAAGGACTATCCCACGACCGGGAATCCGGACGCCGACGTCATCAGCATCAAGAAGATCGACGACTACACCATCGAGGCGTCAACGAAGAAAGGCGGGAAGCCCATGATGACCACACGGAGCGTCGTGTCCAAAGACGGAAAGACGCGTACCTCCACGCAGAAAGGGAAGAACGCCAAAGGCCAGGACGTGAACAACATGATCGTGTATGACAAGCAATGAATCCCCAACTGCACGGAGGCCCTGCTCCCCGCGGCCTCCACAACAATCCTGCCAAAACCTCAAGCGCCGAGCCGTCTCCCGCCCCTTTCTTAAAGCCTTCACAAACGGCACCACGCCAGCACTGGAACTAGGATAGTGACCATAACATCAGGACATCATGGTCTCAATCCGGCCACGGAAATCCAAATTGAATTCACGCTGGAAAAGGAAATCGCGTGGCCCGTGCAATCACGTACTGTGACTGGGCAGTACTGTCGCGCAGCGTAAAAATGCCGCTGGCGGCAAGAAAGGTTGCCGTCGACAGAAGCTGAAGATCAGTACCGTCTTGGGCAGCTGTTCCCAGTTTCCGACAAGACGACTATAGGTCAAGTGGCTTCGGCCTGCGGACGGTCGCCTCGACCACTTCTATGAACTTCACCAATGCTATTAAAGGAGCTAGAAATCAATGAAGAATGGGACAAGTTTCCGGGAGATCGCAAGCATATCTACCCAAAGCCAACTCAGCGTCCTGTACAGAACCGTTGACAAGTTCTACGGTGGGAGTGCCTTCAAAATAGGTGACCAAGTTGAGGGCAGCATATCGTTGAGCGATGCGGAAAATGTGGCTTGGTGGCATCGCGAGTGCTTCAGCCAGCACGATGCGGTATACGCCTCCGTGGGAGACAATCGCGATGGATTGTCCCTGGTGACGCTGGCATAGCTTTGTGGTTGTGGCGATGACTCGAGTCTGCATCTGCGCGAAGCTTTCGCCGCCAGGAAAGTGGATTTCGGTAGGGCGGGTCATCCAACGTTCATATTGTTCAGGGTACTGTCCTTCGATTTCTTCATAACTAAGCCCCTCGAAATCGCCAAAGTCAATCTCGCCCAATTCCTCCAGAATTTGTACGGCCAAACCTTTTGCTTTTCCCAGAAACGCGGCGCTCTGCCTAGCTCTGCGACGTGGACTCGAATAGACCGCTGCCAACGGCTCTCCGGACAAAGCCTGAGCAGCCATCTGGGCTTGAAACTGGCCGCGGTCTGATAGTCCCCAATCCAACCGTCCGTAACAGCGGCCCTGAGCCTCAGTTTCGGGCTCGCCATGCCGGACCAGCCACACCCGGGAGAGAACCAACTGAGTAGTCTGGGTCATGCCCTCACCCCATCGCCAATCCCGCCAGCAGAACAATCGCCTCACACATCTCTGTGTTGGCTCCAAGCGTATCCCCAGTCACGCCTCCGATGCGGCGGCGAAAGACGATTGCCGAAGCTGCGCTTACGGTAATGACGCCAACCCAACAGACCATTCCTCGCCATCCACCCACCGGAACCGCAATGAGCATTGAGACGAGCGTTGCTACTGTCAGCTCTCGCCAGCCTACAAAGTGGCTGACTGCGCCACCAGGCTGGCTGCCTTCGGGTATGGTTCCTCTGGCGTAGGGCAACAGACAGTTCAGCAGCACGGCGGACCAGCGGCCCAACATCGGACTCAAGATGAGATAAAAACCCGGCCGATGCTGCTCGATCAAACCAGCGATGACCGTGACCTTCAGTAACACCAGCAAGACGAGTGCGACACCTCCATAACTGCCAATGGCGTGGTCGCGCATGATGCGGAGCACGTCTTCTCGGGTACGACCACCACCAAAGCCATCCGCCGTGTCTGCCAAGCCATCCAGGTGAAGCGCCCCCGTCAAAACCGCTTCAAGGCCAACCAGGATCACTCCAATGACCAATGCGGGTAGGAGGGGTGAGAGCGCCCAGACGGCCACTGCATAAGCAACACCAATGAGTGCCCCAACCAGAGGGAACCACCTCGCTCCCTTTCCGACATCTCTCGCGTCAAAATCCCATCGACCTGGGATCGGTACGCGAGTGAGAAAGGCGATAGCCGCGATCAAGGCTCTCATGGTTTGCCCTGGTTCGCGACTCCGGCCGACTCGAAGGTTGCCATTTCAGTGAAGGCTGCAACCGCTGCTTTAATGAGACCGATGGCCAGGGCCGCCCCGGTCCCTTCACCAAGTCGCATCTGCAAAAATAAGAGGGGCTCTTGTCCGATGAGCTCCAACAAGGGAGCCTGCCCCGGTTCGGTGGAACGATGCGCGGAAAAGAGATAGTCCCTGGCGGACGGATGAAACTTCACCGCCAGCGCGGCTGCAACCGTCGCAATGAAACCATCGACCACTACCGGACAGCGCCGGGCAGCGCCTTCCAGGCAAACACCACACATTGCCGCGATTTCAAATCCACCCAGGCGACTCAGTAGATCGAGAGGGAGATCGAGATGGGCCCGATGCAATTGCAGGGCTCGCTCCACGGCCCTCACCTTCCTCGCCAGACAAGCTTCATCTGCCCCAGCGCCTCTGCCAACAACCGCTTCAGCCGGCCAGCCTGTAATGGCAGCGGTCAGTACGCTGGCCGCAGTGGTGTTGCCGATGCCCATTTCACCAATGGCCAGCAAACGGCTTTGCTCGGTTAGTGCCAGTCCTGCCATCTCAATGCCAACCCTAATCGCCGCAATCGCCTGTGCCGGCGACATCGCAGCCTCCCGGCAGAAGTTGCGGGTACCGGCTGCAATTCGCCGCCGAACCAAGCCAGCTATCTGCGGCAACTCCGAGGCCAGACCCATATCCACGACCAGCAATTCAACTTCATTAATCCGTGCCAGTGCGTTGATGGCTGCTCCGCCTCTCAGGAAATTTACCACCATCTGCGCCGTCACAGCTTGGGGGTAAGGATTGACCCCCTCCGCACACACTCCGTGATCGGCCGCAAACAGCAGGATTCTGGGATTCTGAACAGAGGGTGACAGAGTCTGTTGGATACCCGCGCAACGGTTGGCGACTTCCTCCAAGCGGCCCAGACTTCCAGACGGTTTTGTCAGTTGGAGCTGGCGCTGCTCAGCCTGCCTGATCCAATAGGGGTCAACCGGCATAATTGCTTTCAAGGTTGTCTCTAAGGCTTCCGTTCCAGTATTCATTTTCTTCTTTTTAGGACCTGGCGGAGTGCCTCCACCAACCGGTCATTTTCCGCGGCGCTGCGAATGGCGACACGCAAATACTGTCCAGCCTACAAACCCTCAAAAGAGTCACAGTTGCGGAGATGGATGTAATAGTCGGTGATCAAACTGGACCAGATTTGAGTCGCGGAAAGCCCTGCAGGCACTTGCATGAACAAGAAATTGGCAGCGCTGGGATAGACTCGAAAGCCAAGGTCCGTTAGGTTCTCTGCTACGCGGGAGCGTTCCCGCTTATTCGATTCCACGCATGCAATTTCAAATTCGCGATCGTGGAGAGCCCGAATGCTGGCAGCAAGCAATTCTGCCGCGCCTGCGCCGATCACGATGCAGTCCTCGCCAATCTGGTGCTTTGCACTGAGTGCCCGGCGTAGTTCCAGAGCACGCACATCCGGATAGCGCTGCAAGAGAGCGAGGTTCGCGGCGTCTTGGGCTATTCGTTGAGAAGCCCTGGGAGGAAGGCCACGAGGGTTGACGTTGGTGCTGAAATCCACCAGCTGGACGTCTCTCAGACCGAATTCCAGGAGAACTCGTTGAATATTTCCGCCATGATCCCTGGTCAGCGTTTGCTCTTGCGATGGAGTTTCTTCAGGATCAAGCATTGCCTGTCTCGGCATCCTTAAGGGTATTTGTCACTGACTCTTTTCTCTTCGTACCAGCCAATGACTGCAGGCCAAAGCCATCGAACAGGCCAGCACCGAGCTGACGAGAGCAATGCGAAGGGCCTTCCTGGCGTCTTTTCGCCGACACTCCCGCCGGCCATCTCCGAGATACTCCCTGCGACAGGGCCGGCCGTCATAGGTATTGGCGCCTCCCAGGCGAACGCCAAGAGCGCCAGCCATTGCAGCTTCACACTGTCCCGCGTTCGGACTGAGGTGCTTCGAGCCATCCCGGCGCCAGATGCGCCAAGCCGCTGCCGCATCCTGGTGGGTTAGTGCCGCCGCGACCACTATGCACAAGGCGGTTAGACGAGCCGGGAGGAAATTAGCCAGATCGTCGGTGCGCGCCGCCCAGCAACTTTCCTTTGGGCGATCGTGAAAACCTCCCGACCCACTGCTCGCCCCGGGTAATCATTCGCCCTATCCACCGGACGGGGTGAGGCCATCCCTGGGGATCTCCAAAATCAGATCCAATACATAGGCCATTAATAACTGTTGTGGTCTCACGAAATGAAACGTCACACTCCTTAAGGGGGGGGGCCGAGGTAATGGGTTACTTGGTTACAGCCTTGTGTCCCTTGACATTGATCCCAAGCCAGTGGGCAATTTGGTCTATGTCCAGCGAAGTGCGCACATGAGCAGCAAGCCGATCCATGCGTCTCTCGCGTTCCGCCGCAACGGGAGCTAGTTCATGAGGAGGCGCTAGGCCAAAGGCGGCCCTTGCCGCGCGCAGGAAGGCATGGCGAAATCGGTCATTGTCAAAGAAACCGTGAACATAGGTGCCCCAGACAAAGCCCGTATCATTGACTGCACCGTCTGGAAAAACACCGGTCATACCCTCTCGTTCGATCTCAGCCAGGATCCGAGACCCACCGATACGGGCCTCGCCAAGGTGGATCTCGTAGCCACTGAAAATATCGGTGCCCATGGGCTGTCCAAACATCGTGTTGAACTGGAGCCGGCCAGAGGCTCTCCGGGTGATCTTCTCAGAACTCAGCACAGTGGTCAGGGAAAGCAGTCCGAGACCTTGGCGCCGACGTCTTTCGCCTGAATTCTCCGCTCCGGTGGGATCATCGATCCATTCCCCCAGCATCTGCATCCCGCCGCATATCCCCACAAGCCCAAACCGGCTCGACGTCTGACATTTCTTGCGCAACGCGCGCCCAAAGCCAGTCTGCTCCAGCCAATCGAGATCGTCGATAGTTTGCTTGCTGCCAGGCAAAATGACCAAATCGGCTCCATCGATCTCACTCGGTGATTGCAAAAAAGCCAAGGCCACAGAGGGCTCCATGGCGAGGGCATCAAAGTCGGTAAAATTCGACAAATGTGGAAGGGCCACTACGCCGACGTTCAAAGGGCGCAGTGGAGAATCGTTCTCGGGGCCACGAGGTACCCAGCAACGAGACACTGTGCGTCTGTCTTCCATCGCCACGCCGTCCTCTTCGTCCAGTCCTAGATCGGGTAGGTAGGGAATAACGCCCAGACAGGGCAAGGCGATGCGTCGCTCGATCATGCGGATTCCCGGAATCAGTAAGCCAATGTCCCCCCGAAATTTGTTGATGACAAAACCGCGAATGAGGGCCCGCTCCTCTGGTTCGAGCAGTTCCAAGGTCCCGAGAAGCGATGCAAAGACCCCGCCCCGGTCAATGTCTCCCA
>JBGPHY010000249.1:0-7922 GCA_041484625.1 Terriglobia bacterium
CACGATATTCTTCCCAGCGAACCGTGAGGTCAATTTCCTTGTTTCTTCCTCGAAAAGATTGCTTCCGAAAATCTTCACTGAAATGATCCGGGTATCTGAAGAAGTGACTGTGAACGTCGACTAACATCGCGTATTATCCTCCAGGGAAATAAGGAGAAAGAAAGCCTCCGACTCATGGCAATGAAGTCCAGTTAGGCTAGCAGAAAGGCCTTGACAATTCAATCGGTCAATATAGTATTCGTGAGTTCAAATGTCAGTTTTCACCCAGCGCCTAGGATCAGCTTTCTTGCCTGGAGGTTATTGTTTGTCCGTGTCGCCGCGTTTTCTCCCTGTCTGGGGGAATGAGATCTGCCGGCAGAGATCATCGCCGCTTCTGACGTGCGATGGGAGAATTAGAAATGTGCAGGTTTGACATAGCCGCTGGGGATTCCATCTCCTAAAGGGGCGTCCGCATGCCAAGAGTTATCTACGATCCCTCGCAAATTGATTTTGACGTCCCTGGCAAGCAGCACTTCCAGGTCGCTTTTCACCTGGATTCAAGTTGGGGCAATTCCCTTCTGCCTTTGACTGTCATCAATGGCCTGCGCGGTCCGGCATCAACGGCGGTGGTCGCCTTTGGCGGGACTCACGGCAATGAGTACGAGGGGCAGGTGGCGGTGAAAAGGCTCTGCCATGATCTGGATCCCGAGGTCATGCGGGGCCGTGTCATCCTGATCCCGCAACTGAGTGAGTCTGCCTGTGTGGCCAATCTGAGAGAGTCTCCGCTGGATCGTGTCAACATGAATCGAGCGTTTCCCGGGAATCCGCGTGGCACGCTTTCGCATCGGATCTCCAACTTCGTCAAGACGCATATTTTTCCCCAGGTCCAGGTTGTATTGGATATTCATTCGGGAGGGAATGAAGCCATTTTCCCTCTTTGCACGTCTTTTCACCCCATTCCGGAGCCAGTCCAGAGAGTCGAAATTGCCAGGGTGGCCCAACTCTTTGACACCCCCTTCATCCTGCTTTATTCCAGCCAGATGGCTTCCGGACTTCTCACCGACGAAGCAGAGGCCATGGGGAAGATCACCATTGGAGGAGAGTTCGGCTTTGCCGAATCTACCAGCCTGAAGGGCACTCGACACGCCTACGAGGGAATAAAGAATGTCTTGCGGCACTATGGATTGCTCGAGGGGGAGATTGTCAAAATCGATCCTGCTCGTCCTGCGCCGCCGCGTTTCGTGCAGGCCATCAATCTGCAGGACTATATCCCTTGTCCGCACAATGGAGTCTGGGAGCCCACGGTGGAGGTCGGGATCGATGTTAAGGAGGGCGATTTGCTGGGCCGTCTGCACGATTTTTCTGACCACTCTTCACGACCTCTTGAGATCCGGGTACACCGTTCTGGGGTCCTCATGACACTGTACTTTGGAGCGGTATGCCGCAAGGGCCTCACTCTCTACACGATTGGTCAGGACGTTCAACTGTAGTAGCTTCCATGACCACGAGGCGTGCCTGGCTGCTCGTAGGATTCATGTGGGTGGCCTACCTCCTCAACTATGGTGACCGCCAGGTCGTCTTTTCCATTTTTCCCATGCTCAAGTCAGAACTGAATCTCAGCGACGCTCAGTTAGGACTGACCGGCTCGGTTTTTCTTTGGGTCTATGCGTTTTGTTCCCCCATTGCCGGTCAGATCGGAGACCGCTTTTCAAAACGGGCGCTGGTCGTGCTCAGTCTGCTGTTGTGGAGTGGGGCGACCTTTCTAACAGGCTCGTCGCATTCAGCGTTCATGCTGCTGGTTTGCCGGGGCTTGATAGGAGTGACCGAATCCCTTTTCATTCCTGCAGCGATTGCATTAACTGCCAGTGCCCATGGCCCCGAAACACGGTCCCGCGCTATTGCCATTTTCGGCACGGCGCAACTTGCCGGAGTTGTCCTGGGTGGATGGTACGGTGGATATATCGCGCAACGGTTTCACTGGAGAATAGCCTTCTATTCGTTGGGCATCGTTGGAATTTGTTATGCCATTCCCTATCTGAATTTCTTGAGGAACTCCCAGGTGGAAAACCAGGGGAAAACCGTCCAACCCGGTGGTGGCTTGGCCGTGGAGGTTCTTGCCAAAATCCCCAGTTACCGGTTCCTTTGCGCCGTCTTCACAGCCTTCACGTTTGCTCTCTGGCTGCTCTACACATGGCTACCCAACTTTATGTACGAGAAATTCTCGCTTAGCCTGGCAAATGCAGGGTTTGAGGCAACCGCCTACTTGCAGAGCGCCACACTGGTCGGCATGCTCGGTGGAGGCTGGATGGCAGATTGGCTTTATCGGAGGACCAAAGCGGCCCGTTCATGGTTGGTTTGTGCGGGGTTGCTCTGTTGTGCCCCCTGTGTGCATCTCATCGGAAACACGGACTCGCTTTTTCTCACCCGGCTTGCGGCTGTGGGATTCGGACTCAGTGGCGGATTGTGTATAGCCAATTTCATGGTATCTGCCTTTGAGGTTGTTCCTGCCAACATCCAGGCATCATCTGTGGGTTGCCTCAATTTCATCGGGAGCTTCGCGTCCGGTTTCGCCGCCTTGCTAGGGGGGATGTGGAAGAGGAGCGTGGGGATCCATCTGATGTTGAGTTACACCGCTCTGGTCTGTTTCCTGGCGGCTCTCTTATATATCTTTGGCATCAGATTCTACTTCCAGCGAGATTATGAGCGGGCGCGACGGCAAGATCAGGGAAATACCGGATGGTAACCTTTTCGCACAAGGAATTCCGCAATTCCGGATCCGCGCTCAAGCGCCTTGGTGACTCCGCCAATTGTGTACTCGCCTTCGGTTTCCATCAAAAGAGGGAAGGCCAGGTATTTTCCGGAGTCCTGATTGCGATCGGAGAGAGCTGAAGAGCGAACGAGCGAGAGATCTATGATCCTGGTTCGGTAAGAAACCGTTACGCCATCTCCGCGTAGTTGAGACTCCCAGCCAACGGGGAGGTCGTCTTTGCCTAGGTCCAACCGGCTGATCTGTGCAAATTTCAGCCAGCGGCAAGAACCATCCGGCAGAGACATGAAACCTGTAGAGTAAGGCTTGTCCTTTTTCCCATATCCATCTTCTGCGTAATAACTGACTACAAAGGTCCCACCAGGAAAGCGGAGAGGGGAATAGAGATACCAACCAAACGGTGGCACAGCGTTGGGGCGAACCACGACACGAGGGTGATCGTACACGCCACCGCCAGACACTTCGTCTCTTTTGCCCCCAAGAGAGATTGCACCCGATACCGTGCCGACTCCTATGCACATCGAAAACGTGTTGTTGGGCATCACGCAGTCTGGCCACACCGCCATATTCTTCAAGTCTACCTGCAGTTCCGCGACAATCGACGTGTCCGGACTCCGAAACTGCCATCTCATCTGAGGCCATCCATGCAGATTGAACCATTCTGATTGGTTCTCATGAAACTTGATCTCCATTGCAGAGGAATTAGATCTGACAGATACTCCTTTCTCCTGGTCTGAGATAAGGCAGGCGTGCACCCCTGCTTGCGTGATCACTTCCACACGATAAGAAATGGGGGCAGAAGAATCCGGTTGGGCTTCCAGACCGTAGTCTTCCCAGTGGAATTGACCCAACCCAAATCCGATCCGGGCCGCAAGAATGTCAGGATGGTCGAAAGTGGAAAACAACCAGTTCCCTTCGTAACTATACCGGTCGCGGGCTAGGAGGACATTTTCAAAAGGGAATTTCCCCACAGGTAACATTTCTGCGACGGGTCCGATCATCAGAGAGCTCTGTCCCGGTCTTGCGTCAGGCATCGGAGTCATGGCATTGCTTCCCCTCTTTGAAATTTCGGGATTCTGGCATATCCTTGAGAACTTGTTCAAGATATTAATACGCATTTTGGACCGTGTTGGTCCCTGAGTCCATGACATACTGCGAAGGGCAACGACTATGAAGATTAAAGATGTAGAAGCCATGGTGTTGAAGTCGTCGCAAGAATATGCCGCACCCAAAGGAGCAGAGGAATCCCACGGGGTTGGCTATATATTAGTGATTAAGGTGATGACCGATAACGGCCTGATCGGTTATTCCGACGTTGAGACCCAGCCCCATGTTGCCAAAGCAGCCATCGACGCGCCGACTAGCGGGTCGGGGATGTTCGATGGTCTTCGCCAGGCGATTTTGGGTGAAGATCCCTTTGAGGTCGAGAGGCTGTGGTACAAAATGTACAAAAGCAGTATCTACTTCGGCCGACGGGGCGCAGCCATCCAGGCTCTTTCCGGGATTGACAACTGTCTTTGGAGCATCATTGGGCAAGCCGTGAAGCAGCCGATATGTAAGCTTTTGGGGGCCCACCGTCGCAACAGAGTCCGTGCCTACGCCAGTACTCTATTTCGTCCCACTCCGGAAGCCATGGCGGAAGCTTGCAGAGGCTATATCGAGCAGGGTTTTACCGCGGTGAAATTCGGCTGGGGAATCTTCGGAGAAGATCCCAGGCTCGACGTTGAACTAGTCAGGGCAGCGCGGGAGGCACTGGGCCCGGACCGCGATTTGTTGATTGATCCGGGCTGGAGAGTGGAACGAACGGCTGAAGAGTCCATTCGAATGGTCAAAAGCATTGAACCCTTTCGACCCTTCTTTGTGGAGGATTGCCTCCCTCCAGAGGATTATGACGGCTACGCCAAATTGGCCAATGCGGTTGAAACTCCTATTGCTGCAGGGGAACAGGAAGCTACTCAGTGGGGGTTCCGTCATTTGATCGAACGGGGGAAGGTAGACATCGTTCAACCGGACCTGACTCGCTGTGGCGGCTTAACCACGGCCCGGCGCATTGCCCACATGGTGGAAGATTACAACATTGGGCTCATCCCGCACGCCTGGAGTTCGGACATTCTGACGGCCACTACACTGCAATTCCTTGCCTACATTAAGAAGGCTTATTTTGTTGAGTTCAACGTCAGCACGGGTGAAATCAGCCGTCAGCTTGCCAAGTGCCCCATCAGTATGAGGAACGGGTATCTGGAGATTCCCGACCAACCCGGAACAGGCATTGAAGTGGATGAGTCAATGATCGAGAGGTATCGGGTGCTTTAGCAAGAAACCTCGACACTCTATATTTGCGGTTAATCTATGCGCCGAATCTCCAGGCCTCCACAGAAGCCTGCTCGACAAGTGAACCTTTAAGCCCTCATTCCCCTACCCAACCTGGGCTGCCAAACCGCACATTCTTCCAGGAGGGAAAGGTGAAATTGCGGGGTGGTACAGTTGGATCTAAAGGTGAAGAAATCATCCCACTATTGGGACAATGCTGAGCATTGGCTTGGATTGCGGTTGAAACTTGATTGGGGGGTAACTATAGTGATCCGTATGATAGATATTGTCGAGAATAAGGAGGAAGCTTATGAACTACAATTGTGTTCATGGTGTGCGCGCTAGATCGTTCGCGCGGATCTGGCTCAAATGTCTTCTGGTTTTGGCATGTTTGCTTTTGCCGATGCTTCAGTCCGGATGGAGCCAAGAAGCAGGTCTGGTTGGAACGATGACTGACCCCAGTGGGGCAGTAATCGCCGGTGCCAGCATCTCGGCAAAGGATGTTGAAACTGGAGTCGAACGCCAGGCGACCACTGACGATGCTGGAAGGTATTCCATTAAGCCACTCGCCATTGGCCGTTATACCCTCACTGCCAGCGCTTCGGGTTTCCAAACCATGCTGGTTTCTGACATTTATCTGACAATTGGCCATATCGGAGTGGTCGATGTACGGATGGAAGTCGGAGAGGTCACTCAGAAGATCGAAGTGGCTTCTACAGCCACTCTCCTTCAGGCGGAGCAGGCCGCCGTGGGCCAGAGTGTGGAGAATAAGCAGATCGTCGATCTGCCCTTGAATGGAAGAGACTTCGTGCAACTGGTGGCACTGACTCCCGGTGCTACGGTTGCCGGCAATGCGTATGAAACTGGAAATTCACAAGTTCTGATCAACGGGCACCGATCCACCAAGACGACCTCGACGATTGATGGCGTGCTGAATGTGGACCAGCTCTTTCAGGGTTTTCCCATCAGCCCTTCGATTGATGCCATCGAGGAATTCAAGGTACAGAGCGGAAACTTCTCGGCCGAGCAGGGGATGGGGCCGTCCAATGTTTCGGTTCGGCTCAAATCCGGAACCAATCAGTTGCACGGAAGTCTTTTTGAATTCCTGCGCAATGATGTATTCGACGCCCGGAATTTCTTTCAGCCGGAAGCCTCCAAACTGAAGAGAAACCAGTTTGGCGGCACGGTAGGAGGACCGATCAAGAAGGAGAAGTTGTTCTGGTTTGGCGCCTATGAAGGGACGCGCCAGCGCAGCGGCAATGACTATAGCGTGACGGTTCCCTCCGTGCCGATGCGCACCGGTGATTTTTCCGGCATGGATCCCATTACTGATCCGATCACAGGAAAGCCTTTTCCGAATAACGTCATCCCGGCAGATCGGATCAACCAGACAGCCACTTATTTTCTTCCCTTCTTCCCGGAACCTAATTCCGGGACTCAGTATATCTACTCTCCACCCTCCAGTGTCCGCGCAGATCAAACCAGTGGCCGGATCGACTACTACATCAACAACAGTAATCGATTCTTCGGAAGTTACACTTTCCACCAACGCGAGATCTTCGATCCGGATATTCTGCCCAATGACGGTGGGACACTCCGACGAGGGCGGGCGCAAAGACTGGTGATGAACTGGAACCACACTTTTGGTCCGAGAACGATGAACACGGCGACCTTGGGGTGGGCCCGCTTTAGGAATGTGATTACCCCAACAGTGTTGGGGACAAACCATACCGTGCTGTCGGGGCTGCAAGGCTTTGATCAGACCTCGGCCCAATACCCCGGCTTCCCCACCATCGGCATCGGAGGTTACGATGGGATCTATGGTTACGATTGGTTCCCGTTGATCAATCCAACCACGAACTGGCAGATCAGCGATGATTTTTCCATTATTCGTGGAGGTCATCAAATTCGTATCGGTACGGACCTGCGGCGGTTCATCTGGTACAGCCAGTCGCCCGCCTCCTCCAGGGGTGATCTCTACTACAGCGGCGATTACACGGGAAACGGATGGGCGGACTTTTTGTTGGGGATACCCGTCAATGCCTTTCGACAGTATCCGCAAGGCCAATATAACCAGTTGAGCTATAACCTGGCCTGGTACTTCCAGGACGACTGGCGTTTGACTCCCAACCTGACCCTGAATCTGGGGTTGCGGTATGAGTACGACACCTGGCCTGTGGAATCGCGTAATCAGGTGACCAGCTTCGATCCGGGTTCGGGCAAGTTCGCAGTGGGTCATGAAAAGGGACAAGACCCAGACCTCAGTGCACAGCCCCTGGCGCCGTTGGCCTGGAAGTTGTTTGGAAACATGATGACGAGAGCCGAGTCTGTCGGCCTGCCCAATCGAAGCCTTCGCTTTCCCGACAAGAACAACTGGGGACCGAGATTCGGAATTGCGTATCGACCGACCTTTCTCAAGGAGACAGTTTTTCGCGGGGGATATGGCATCTTCTACAACTTAGGCAACGGTAACAACAATTCGGACTTCACGGCCACATCTATTCCCTGGATTATCTCCCAGAGCTCAAATAACCCGCTCCCGACGCCCACTCTAAACAACCAGAACCTGTTTGTGGCCATCGACACACCAGGCGCGGCAACACCTAACATCCAGCCCATCCATTTCGACCCCCGTGCCAGAGTCCCATACGTCCAGGAGTGGAATTTCGCAATCCAGAAACAGTTGAATCCCAATACCAGCATTGAAGTCGCCTATGTCGGCAACAAAGGCACCAAACTGGAGACGAGGGTGCCGTTCAATAGAGCCGCCATCGGACCTGGCGACCTCGGACCCCGCCGACCCTTCCCGGACTTGTCTGAGGGGTATGCAGAGCGTAATATGGCTGGCTCCATCTATCATGCCATG
>JBGPHY010000250.1:0-7867 GCA_041484625.1 Terriglobia bacterium
GAACGTAGGTCTTCAATTTGGAAACCAGCACGGCTTCAAATTGCTCAACAGTGAGACCACTTACGTGAATTTGCCCTACCAATGGAATATTCATATTCTTGTTACCGTCTATGCGATATCGATCTTTGGAAATCTCGTCAATTTCTACAGTCTGGATGGCCAATTGATCTTCGGGCCCTAGCACATATGACGTTGGTGTTACCGTCGGGGCTTTCTGAACTTCCGCGGCCGCGGCCGGTGCAGGCGTTGTTGGCGGGTTTTGCGCCAGACATAACGGACCCAACGCACTCAGTAAAAACATTGCGGCAATCCACGCTTGTGACTTTGGTTTCATATTTCCCTCCAAGACATCCTGAACCAAACACCCATAGGGGAGTCCAGCCCTCTCGTTCCACAGCCCAAATCCTTCCTCCGGGTCGACTGGGGAAACATTGCGGAAAAGAACGCACCGGAATTCGGGACGCCAGTCAGATTCTGCCACCGGAGCCCTGTTTTGGGCTTCGAATCTGCCATTATTCTACAATATCCCTGTCAAGAGAGACGATAAAAAAAGACCCCGCGGCGGACCATGTCTTCTGTCCGCGCAATGACCTCTGCCGTTTCCACCAGCAGAAGGCGCGTAGCACCCACGCGACTCTTCCTGATCACTCCCCGCCGCCAACACTCCCGCTCCAGACGGTTGAAACGCCGCCGCTTAATCACTTCCGGCGTAAACACGTAGGTCTTCACAATCCTTTCCTTGCCACTGCCGTCGATGACCGGAACGTCGTAGAGCTTGTCGGTGTAAAGCGGGAACGGGAGTCTTTTGTGAACCAGGTGCTCCAGGTAGTGGAAGAAGGTTAGATAGACGAAGCCCACATAATAAAACAGGATCTTTCCATTCAGCAGAGCCAGTTTCTCAAAAGGGGTGCCGGGACCACAGGGATAGAGGCAATCCTCATGGCCTGCCACGATCCACTCCGCCTTCGGCCCATAAGCCAGCATGGGATGGGTGGGGTGAAGGCTGCGCAAAACACCAGGCCGGTGTCTGAACAGTTCTGAAATCATCCCCATGCGAGAGGGTGTCTTGCGAACATCGAAGCGGTTCAGCTTCTGCAAGTAGCTAATCGAAGACGTGGAATAGGGGAGAGAAACCATAAGCAGATTTCCCTCCGGTCCGATCGACCTGAGGAAAACATCGATCAATTCCTCTGGAGAACCCCGAAAGCCGCTGTAGGGGTTGAAGGAGCTGTGCACTAAGACAGTATCACCAGGCCGCAACCCCAACTCGTGCAGAGCCTTTTCCAAATCCCCGGAATCATAGCTGAGGAAGGCGTCGACAAAGCGTTTCTTCCGTTCCAGATAGAAGCCGCGCAGCCGGCTTTTCTGGGTGGGTGGGAGTTTGGACAGGATATTTCTCAACATCAGGGCTTGAAGGCGGCGATGCTTTTACCGCCGTCCACCAGGAGGGTCTGTCCCACGATGCCTTCGGAGGCCGGGGACGCCAGAAAATGAACCACACGGGCCACTTCTTCCAAACGGACCAAGCGGTTGAGGGGAGTGGCTTCCACTTCCTGACGAACGCGAGATTCAGCGTCCTGCCAAACCTTCAGCGTGTCGGTCTCCAACAGACCCGGGGCCACAACGTTCACGCTAATCCCCCCAGGGGCCCATTCAACAGCCATCTGCCGACAGAGCGCTTCCAATGCGGCCTTTGAACTCCCGACTGACCCGTAATCCAATACGCCTTTGCGGGCACCCTCGGAAGAAATGGCGATGATTCTCGAACCGGAGGGCATCAAGGGACGGAGTTTGGTGGCCAGCTCAAAGAACGCCCCCACGTTGACCTGCCAAACGACGGAGAGATGGCGTTGGCTTAAGGCTTGCAGCGGTTTGTGGACACCGGTGGCGGCGTTGTGGACCAGCAGATCCAGCCTCCCCCCGTGGCTCGCCACATGGTCAACGAGTGCCTGGATTCCGGTAGGAATCATCAGGTTGGCTTTGATAACCTCGTAGGAGTATCCCCTGGAAGCCGCTTCCTCGCGGCTGGTCTCGGCAGCCTGATCGTTCTGGAAATATCCGGCCAATACACGGGCTCCCTGGCCGGCCAAATGGAGGGAAATGGCCCGTCCGAGGCCGCGTGTGCCCCCCGTGACCAAAGCCACCTTATCGTGAATATCAAACGGATTCATGGGATTCAGGATGCTCCTTATAGTAAGCCGCCAGCAGTTCATCACGGTGATCCGGCTGAAACACGGTCCTGGGGACAAAACCCAGCAGGAGGGACGCGTCAGCCATGGTCTGGCCATCCTGGAGGACTTTGCCGCGTGCTGCCGAAGTGCTGCGTGTAAAGGTCTCAATCTGACAGTCGATTAGCAGTGAGGAGCCAGGCAGCACGCTCTTGCGAAAGTTAGCCTGGCGAATCTGCAGGAAGATCGGCCACAGGGACTTGTCGAGCCCGGCTTTCACGCATGTGCCCACCGCCTGGGCGATCATCTCTACCAGCAGAACTCCCGGCACGATCGGATAACCTGGAAAATGGTCACGAAAATAATCGTCATCCGGACTGACATACCGCGAGGCCAGAAGGTGTTTGGCCGGTTCCAGTTCCAGGATCTTGTCCAAAAGGGTAAACCGCATGTGGTTCTCCTTTACTGGGTGCTGAGTCCACGCTTTTCCAGGATGTCACAGATTTCCTGAACAGAATTGATCCTGGCCATTTCGTCAGCTTTTATGATGATCCTGTGATCTTCCTCGAGGCTCGACATGAGCATCAATACCCCGAGCGAGTCCCACTCGGACACAGACATTCGGGTGTCTTCCATAGTCAAAATTCTGCCCTGAACTGTAAATACCTCCGTCAGCCATTCGAGCATTTGCTGCCGATCCATATGCCCCCCCTGAATCTATATTCTCCTGACCCTTTCAGTCACCCCTCCACCGAAGAGGGTCCCGATCAAAGTAACGAGTTTCCCCTGGTCGGTCTCCTGAGGAAACTCGACGATTTCTTTCCGTCCTTGAGCAGTGATTGGACCCAAGCTACTAGTCAGTTCATAAGTATGTTGACGAAAAACGGACGCGTCAGCGGCCGATGATCTTAGCCCGGCCTTTCAAGGCCGGGGGCAGGCCATTGGCACGTGTTGCCGTCGCGTAGCGACGGTTGAATCTCAAGCGTCGCTACGCGACGCACAACAAGGACCCGGTACGCAATGCCCCGCTTGAAAGCGGGGCCTAAATTCATGAGGCCGCTACGCGGGCTCCCGCTTCACTCCCGATTAATGGAGGTCTGACGTGTCGGACTTTTAACACCAATGTCCACCAACAAATGAACTGATTAGTAAGAGTGCTATGAAGCCTTCGCCTGATAAATGAAGTGATGGAAAATGCTCGAACCAGGAATGGACATGGAAGCCGATCCCCACGAGAGACCGACACCAAAACCCAGAAACATCACGCGAAAGGGATCCTGCGGACCGGCCGGCGCCCCTGAAACCGCAAGAGTCAGCGGGATGGAGGCCGCGTTGGTATTTCCAAACTCACTGAGCCGGAGCGGAACTTTTTTTAAATCGATTTTGGATTTCGAGGCAATGAACTTAATCAAATACTCATTGGCCTGGTGAAAGATGAAATAGTCATAGCTGCCAACTTCCATCGCGGCGAAATCCAGGGCTTGTTGAATCAAGTCAGGAACACGGAATCGCGTGAAATCGAAGATACGGGCACCATCCATTGAAAGGAAGCACTGGGCATTGTCTGCGGGGCGTCTATCCCGAAAGCCTCCGCCAGGAACCAGCAGGTCCCGCCAGCCGCTTCCGTCGGTTTTCAGAATATAGTGAGCAGACGAATCTGAATCCTCAGTGTATTCCAGAGCCGTGGCGGTGGCAGCGTCTCCGAATAGCAACGCGGTAGTCCGGTCTTTGGGATTGACGTATTTGGAAGCCGTGTCGCCCGCAAAGAGCAGGATCCTGCGACAGGCCTTGGTGGTAATGAGCGAATTGGCCAACCACAGGCCATATACATAGGCAGAACACCCCAGACCCACATCGAAGCAGGCACAGTCTTCAGACAGCCCCAACCTGTCCTGGAGCAAGCAGCTAGTGGGAGGCATCACGTAGTCGGGTGTTGGACTCATCAGGATCAGCCCGTCGATTGAACCTGCCTCCCAACCCAGGAGATCAATCAGTTTCCTGCCCGCAGCGTGGCAGAGGTCAGAAGTGCAGGTTCTCTCGTCAGCCATGCGGTGAGACTTGACCCCCGCCATCCCGACGACTTTTCTGATCTCACCAGGCTCAAACCACGGATAATCGCGGTCATTAAAGACCTCTTTTTCAGGCACACAGGAGACAACACCCCGCAAGACCATCCCGTTCATCATCGACCGTGCCATGTCTATTGCGCTCCTCGGTGGTGAGTTCGACTCGCTGGGATTAACGTCAATGGCGGCAGATGGAGAGGGGTTGTTGTGGCTCTTTTTTGCCTGATGTCGTTCATGTGCCACTCCAGCTCCTCTGGAGGGATACCCGTGGCCCGGGATATGGCGGCAGTGTCAAACCCCTCATCCATTCCGTACATCACCAGGTCCAAAGTCCGGAGCGGCAGTTGGAAGTAGAATTCTTCCTGACTCTGCTGGAGGCTGTAGGTATCAGTCGTCGGTTTGCGATCCAGCAATGCCTTTGGAAGATCAAGAAAGCGAGCCATCTCATACACCTGCGTTTTGTAAAGATGCGCTATCGGTTTGAGATCAGCGGCACCATCACCTATCTTGACGAAGAACCCCTGATCATATTCCAGGTAATTGGGAGTTCCTGCCACCGCGTAGTTCAAGCGGTCGGCGTGGAAATACTCTACCGATTTGCGAATCCGCTGTTTCATGTTGGTCGCGGCAACCAGCAGGAGATAATTCCTGAACGGCAACCGTTTCTTTTCCTGCACGCCCGAAGGACTCTCGATAACTACCGAGTAAAAGTTCAAGCGGGGACCGTGTCGGGGGCCCTGTGGAGTCAAGACAATCTTGAACTTGTAATCCGCGGTGTAATGGGGGAAAAGCTCTCCTATGGCTTCATTCCGGTAGCGGTAACATCCCATCGCCTCCAGGATGGGCGCAATATTGACGGTCTCGTAGGCAATGCCCAGGTGTTCGATCAGCAGTTTTCCGTAGGTCAAGCTGTCAGGGTCGGAGTCTCGTTCCGGCAGCATGAGGCCAAGAACGTGGTCGGCCCCCAGGGCCTGGACACACAGTGCCGCCGTCGTGCTGCTGTCAATTCCGCCGCTGACCGCCACAACGGCGCCGGTTTTCTTCAGGGTACGAACCACGCGGTCTCGGATGAAAGTGCAGATTCGTGATTTTTCCACTTCCGGATCCAGCTTCAGGTTCGTTTCTGTGAGTTCCATAGTTTGAGTCATCCTGCAACACCGATTCCTACTCTTTACTGAGGGCTGAGTTTTCTTTGAACATAGGCGGAGACAGCGTTGAGACTGTCGAGGTTTTCCGGGGTGATATCCTCATCTTTACAGGTGAGCTTGAAATGCTCTTCGAGGAACCCGACCAGTTCCAGAATCCCGGTACTGTTAAGAATCCCTCTCTGTAAGAAGGACTCATCGGGGTCCAGAGTGACGTCAGAGGCGCCGATCAGGATTTTGTTGACGATAAAATCTTTCACTTGCTCTCTAATTTCCATGTTGAGAGAGATCCCTTTCATTCTTCACTAGAATCAGGCATTGGGTGCCTTTTGGATTGAGTATGCGCGTGCTGGCGGCTGTCGGACTCCAGCGGCAGTCAGATCGACGCGAGTGCGCATTGGCGGCAGCGGGTGGGGAACCATAGTCCCATCGACGAAAAGATCGTGAAAGAGGTGGCTTGAATAAGCCAGAACCATCGCCATGTTATCTCTGGCAGCCAGCTCAGAAGACTGCTCAACCCTTTGCCGCAGCTTGCCCATGGCCTCGGGGTCGAAGAGGCCCCGCCTCTTGATGGACTCCGGGGCAAAACTCTCCAGCAACCGGTCTTTGGAATCCCCGCAGAAGAACGCTGCCGCTTCCGGGGCTCGATAGGGATTCTTGGTACGCTCGACGACACGCTGGGGCAAATCCGCGGCAAAGGTCTTCCGGAGGATGTATTTCTCTACGAGCGCCTTGAGTTTCAAATCAGGTGGAAGCCGCCTGACCAACTCGTAAACGTTGACATCCAGAAATGGATAACGTCCCTCAACGGAACTGGCCATAGCCATTCGATCTCCCTGCGAGGAAAGCAGGTATCCCGAAAGCAATTGACGAGTCTCCCAATACTGGGCTCTGGAGAGCGGCAGCCAGCGCTCGAACCCGGCGGGGACCGTGGCCTCTACTGATTCCATCCAATGGCCGTTCTGGAGGACTGCTGTCGCGGCTCTTCGGGCTGAATCGGCGGTTGGAAACAGCCCGGCCAGAACCTGGTCGCTCAACATGGGCAACAAACTCATGCCGTTTCGCCAGCGAATGTGATGAGAGTAACCCGAGGAGTCCGTCTTCTCCAGGCCCACTTGATAGAATGCGTACCAGAAGGCGCGAGTGCGAGCCCCGGTCCGCGGGATGTTCAATTCCAAGTGCTCAAGCAGGCGCTTGCGCCATCGTGAGCCGGGATTGCGAGCCCAAAAGCGCCGAATCTTGTCTTCTTTAAACTGATCGTAGCCGGCAAAAAGCTCGTCAGCCCCCTCACCGGTGAGGACCACCGTGATCCCCGAGTCCCTTGCCAGACGAGAAAGATGCATCATTGGGACGGGGGCCGTCCGGTAGATAGGGGTCTCTGTGTGCCAAATGGTCTTTGCGAAGCTCTCCGCGATTGAGCGGTGAGTAATATGGGTCACCTGATGGTCAGTCCCCAGGCGCTCAGCCATCAGGAGTTGAAACTGCGACTCATCGAAGCCGGTGTCTGCAAAGGAGATGGAGAATGTCTTGAGTTGATTCTGATGATGACGAAGCGACAACAGGGAAATGATGCTGGAGTCCAATCCGCCGGAAAGATAGGCGCCCACCGGCACATCGGCTCTGAGGCGGATCTTGCAGGCCGACGTGAGAGTTTCCCTGATTTCTTCGCACCAGCTTTTTTCCGTCCGGTCCCATTCGACATGATCCGGCGAGTAGTCGATTCCCCACCATTGACGGAGCGTGGACTGACCGTCTTTGATGTAAAGATAGGATCCCGGAGGCACCTGGCGAATCGACTCGAGCGGTGTCCGATCTGACTCACTGACCCAGGAAATCAAAATGTTGCTCAAGGCTCGATAATCCCACTGGCGGGAGACCCGCTCGTCCGCCAGCAGTGCCTTGATTTCAGAGGCAAAGAGCAGGGTTTGCCCATCGGAGAGAACCGTATAGAAAAGCGGGCGTACTCCCCACCGGTCCCGAGCCAGCCAAAAGGTGTTCTCCTGGGAATCCCAAAGCGCAAAGGCCCACTGGCCGTTGAAGCGGTCCAGGCAGGAGGCGCCCCACTGCCGGAATGAATTCAACAAGACCTCCGTGTCACTCCGCGTCAGAAAAACGTGGCCCAGCGTCTCCAACTCCGCTCTTAACTCCAGATGGTTGAAGATTTCTCCATTAAACACCACCCAGTAGCGCCGATCGTGCGTGCACATAGGCTGCTGACCCGACTGCAAATCGATGATGCTTAAACGCAAGTGCCCGAAGGCAACACCTTCTGCCATCAGAAGGCCCGATTCATCGGGGCCACGATGCGTCAACATCCCCATCATGTGAAGCAATTTCCCTTCACCGCAAGCCTGGGGACCGATTTGTCCGACAATACCGCACATGTTTTCTGGTTGTCCTGCGAACCTGCTGATCGAGGCCGGACTTAAGGAACCGAGTGCCCGTCTTCCAACTCCGCTTGACAGATGGCTGCCCGGTCGATCTTTCC
>JBGPHY010000251.1:0-7859 GCA_041484625.1 Terriglobia bacterium
CAAGGCTTCCTTCCAATCGAACATTCTTGCCGCCCATACCATGGTGAGCCGGGTGGCATCGGTGGCCCGCCGAGGTGGGGCTTGACGTTCTTGGTAGAGGGCCAGCTGTTTCCGCAAGAAGAGATTCTCAGCGGCCAGGGCGGAGCGAGACTGCAGGAGGCTGCCTAGGAATCGGAGGGAGTCCAAACTGAGGTAGTAAGGGGTCAAGAAGGCGCGCGAAAAGGGATTGTGTAGCATGGGATTAGAGTCCCACACGGATGCTTGAAACTCAATAGTTTAGCTAATGCGGATTTTTTTGCGTAGCACAAGTCGTTTTCCGCACCGGAAAACAGCAACATACCCGAATCGAGTTTCACGTCCAAGTTGAACTGATCCGGCCTCCAATGATGTCGCTGCTGTACCGGCTTCAAAATGCCCGGCATCACGGCTTGTACCCCTACTGCTATATTCATCGCTGATGCATCGGCCAAGTCTCCGAAAACCACTCCAACCTTAGGATCGAAGTCCACTACCCGTAACGGTTCGCCCTTGGACCGGAACTTCAGAAGAATGCCTTCATTCATAGCTCTTAACACCCCCTTTTTAGGATAATACCTGTGCTGCCGCTGTTATCGACCACGTTGTTGAACGAAGCGCGTCGGTGATTTTGAGATACTTGCCAAGAAGCCGCCGAGTCGGACTGACCACATCAAAAATAGCGGTCATCGAGACTAGATCCAGTTCAGGAATAGGCTTGTATTTACTGTCGGCGCACCAGACGGCATCGTAAACTAGATCGCCCAGCCTTCTGCGGAAATCCGGGAAGGCTACCGGACCGATGGTCTGACCCAATGTCCTGACAGTCAATTGTACGTCACTGACAACGACCAACGTATAGTGATCTCCTAGTCCTTGGTATCCTTGGGTATTCAGCCGCCGACTAAAAACCCATCTTGTAGAACAGCCAACTGACCAATTGATTTCCGAGGGTAGGATTCTCACCGGTTCGCAGGAAGAAGAGTCGTCGCACTGGCACGGTCAGTCGTCGGAGCAGTCGCATGTACAAGGCGTTGTTCCTGTGTTGAAAGTGGGTCTCGTCCATCTGGGCCCCAGCTGAGTACATGAGATTGCCAAAGTGATATTCTGCGTCTACCCCTTTAGCGGTAAAAAGAGCCAGAGCCTCCGGAACATTCAACCAGGGCCGATACGGATTGGCGTCTCCCACCAATCGAATCTCCGGTTTGCCGAATGCCTGAACAGCCAGCTTCATGTACTGGCTCACCATGGGATCCACTCCCATCTTGCTGGCTGCAACCCAATCAACAGCCACCAGATCCGGCCCCCCGATGACCGTATGGGTTTCATTCGGCAAGGGATCGGCAAAAACCCCAAACGGTCCGTCAGCACTCAGGTAGCCGTCTACCAAACCAAAATCCACCGGGAACGCGGCGAGATATTCCATGGTGGTGTAGTAGATGCCTCGCCCGCAATGGTATTCCTTGAATTTGTTGCCAAGTGGCAAAGCGCCGTAGATGTTCTTTAAAGTGAGCGTGTAGTAGGCATAGGCATGGGTCTTGTTCTTGGCGAAGGAGATACGAAAGTTAGCGTCGCGCCACACACGTGAGACAGGATGCATTCCAAGGTGAGGACCGAGATGTTGCTTTTCAGTGGCATCCTCGGTCATGTCAATCACCTTGTAGCCGACGCTTTCGTCATAGCCCAGATAGTCGGCCAGTTCGCGGACCTTTCGTTTGTTGAAGAACTCACCGTAGGTGGATTGGGCTTCAACCACGTAGATGGTTTCGAATCCCAGGGCTCGAAGATGTTTCACCAGGTGTCCAACTAAATCCGGATCCGTATAGGTTGTCTGATCCCGCTTGTCATAAGCAAACATGAAATTGGGTTTGATGGCGATTGAAAAACGGTCACGAGACTGGCCAGAAGCTGATAGCTTGGCTTCAACAATTTGGTCGAATCCCGTCTCCTTGAGGACTTGGTCCAGGGCCAGAAACTTACTCTCGTGTCGAATGCTGGCTACGGTGACTTTTCGGTCTGAGTCCACAGCCTCCAGCCTCATCATCGACATGTCTTCTTCCAGGGCCAGACTTCGGACACCGGAGGAATCTAGCACCTCGACGATGCGTCGCTGGAAAACCGCTGTTGGGAAATGGTCGTTGTTTACTTCTAATATGGGATCACCCGGTTTCTTGAGAGGAACTGCACGTTGTGACGGCAACCCTGCGGGCGGGAGCGGTTTGACACTGAGCTTCCCGTTTGCCATGAGCATTTCTGAAGAGCTGGTCCTCGATACGACAGCCCCGAGGTATTTCTCAAGGCGGTCCTGCGCCCAATGCTCGGGACTCAGTCGAAAACTGCGCGAGTGGATTTGCACCCGAGCTACCTGGCTTTGCGGCGTTAGCGCACAAAGGTAGTTGTAAAGCAGGGTAGGCCATTTGATGTTTCGAAATGTCCCCCGCTCGGCTTCGCCGAATGTCCGTGACTTGTCCACGCTCCATTCGGTCCCATTGGCAAGAACGTTGCCTTCTTTCTTAATGATTCGAAAACTTCCTGACTGGATAGTTACTGTATGCGGGGTAATGAATATGCCCAGCGGATGTTCTCCAGGTAATGCTTCGCGGAGTGTTTTCGCCAAGGCAGACGAAATCTTTCGAATCAGCCGTGGTACCAGGGGAAATGAGACAGCCACAGCATCGTAGGGCCTGGCTTGAAAATCAATCTTGATTTCCGCCTGGCATTCCACCAGGTGAGGGGCCTTATTCCTCATCTGGCTGAAGGACCCAGAGTACCCTTCGCTCAGTGCAAATAGGGGACCCCGGTAACGATATTGGCCTGTCGCAATGTCGAGTTCGAGACCGTCGAGAACCCGGTCCGTGATGCAATAGCGCTCGTAGCCGCCTTTCCCGTCCTCTACGACAAACAAAACGTCCCAAAAGACCTCGCTGTCACCCCAGGGAAAACCCTTGTCATGGATCCCGGATACGAAGAAGAACGGGGCTTGGCTCCCGTCGTCCCTTTGAAGTTCTCCACCAAGCACCAGGTTCTCGTATTGAGTGTCATAGAAGATTCTGAGATCCTGAAGGTATTCGTCCCGCAGGGCACCGAAAGCAAATGAGGCAAAGGCGACACGAGCCGCCAGCCCTTGATGCCAGGATCGTGCACCAATGACTTCCATCGAAGCAACCAGCGCAGGGCCATCCCGCAGTTTGAAATACAGTTCTCCCGCCGCGTAGACAGGTCCCGTCTCGTCTTGACCTCGATAAATCGTGGTGAACAAACGGGTCATGTCCTCAACGAGGTCGAACTTGCCGCGATCGTCAAAAATATCCTTGTGGCCACAAAGGTAATAGGTCTGTCCGTCCTTTGCCGTGAAACAGAAGGCATAAATCATTTGGCGGATCCCGGAGTGAGGGTCCACTTTGAACAAGTTAAAGAGACCCTCTCGAATCACACCCTCTTCTACCAGCGGAGAGAATGTAACTGTCCCGGTCAATTCTGCCGCATGCTCGGGTATCCTTATGAATCGCCCCAGATCCTTAATTTGTATCTGGACGTCAAATCGCGCCGGCGTGTTTCTGTCTCGTCCCAGTTCGGCGCCTTTTCCTAAGTCAGACTGCCCAATGCCCAGATAACCAGACATGGGTTCCTTGAACTGGAAGCCCAGGCCATCTAAGTGGCTCGTCTCTCCCATACTTCGTTGGGTCGAGTTCAAATCATGGTTCTCAGGTTGGGGGGCCATAAATCCTCCTTGGATCCAATTCTATTAATGGATCACATCGCGACGTGTCCCATGGGATATCGACATTGCCTATGGCATGTCAATTCGTTCGAGTTTTTTGACTATACGACAATCAAAATTCTTAACCTTCCTTGCGTGGCCTCCTCAAAGGTTTGTAGGACGCCTATACCAGACGCCACGGCCGGCGGCTCACAGAGTTGCCTTACAGGTTCGGTCCGGCACGGCGATCTTGCTTTTGGACACTCTCTAACTCTTCAAACCGAACACTCGCTCTGCGTTCTCGTGATAGACTTTCCGCAAGATCTGCTCCGGCAAATTGATGCCGTAGATACGCCATGGAGCGTTGTAAGACTCGAAATAATCATCTTCCGTCTCGAGGAATCGATAATAAACCTCGTACATCCGGTCTAACCCGCGTAACTTGCCGGGCATGTCCATGATGAAATCGCTCCCGAAGAGGATTCGGTCCTGATACTTGTCGAAAAACTTCATCGCTACGCGAGGCTGGCGGCCCAGTTCGTCGATCCGCGCGCCGAATTCAAGAGTCGTATTCGGGTATCGATCCAAAACTTCCGCCATGTAGGAAAGGTTCTGGACGTCGCCGAAGTGAAGGATCAGGAAATGCGTGCGCGGATGTCTCGCAATGACGCGGTTGCGGGCTTCCTGCAATTGGCGGTCGCTGGGAAAGTCCCGGTCGTGGAAGGACCAGTCTGGATGCTCGAGCAAAGCCAGGTAACGCTCGTTGAAGCGGTCCACCGGGTCGAAGAAGGACTCGGGATCTGAAACATGAATCAGCACAGGCAGGCTATGCGCCCCAGCCGACTCCCACATGGGATCGAACCTCGGGTCATCGACCTTGACCAATGGTCTTGTCTTCAAGTCTTCGCGGAGGTAAAGCCCCAGAGTCTTGAGGATCTTGAGACCGCGTGCGCCGGCTTTCGCGGCCCGCTCGATTTCATCAGCCTGAAACCCCGCATAGCCGGGCTCGTTGGTTCGGGTCCACCAAGGCTCGACACAGACCAGGAACCGGTCCGGGTGAGGTTTGTGCCAGTAGCGGATCACTTCGTCCAGTGCCGGGCCGTAGCCATCTGTGACGTTGACCATCATGCGAATGTTCTTGCGGTCCATCAACGCCAGCACGTCTTCAGGCTTGGTCGACATGCTGGCTTGCGGTCCTTCCGGCCCCTCTTTGCGCGGAACGTCTGAGGATGGCATAGGCCTCTGGACCAAAGTCGAAAGATGCACGTGACTATCAATGACCGGAAACCGCGACCGTGACACCTTCGTTTCTGGAACGTGCAGCGCCGGTCTCGGGCTGTAATCCTTGAGGGCCAGCGGTCGCCCGGCCTGAGGCTTTTGGTTAGCGTCGGCGTTCTGGGGGCCTCGCGCCAACACCCCGCTTACCGCACCCGCCATGGTTGCTAAACAGGATCTGCGATTCAGAAGACGCATCTCTTTTCCTCCGTGCGCTCTACTCAACATGGAACATATCCCAACAACTGACTTTCTGGACTCTGGTTCAAGAGGGGCCAAGCTCCCTGCTTCGGAGTACATCGCCAGGACAGTCGTCCCCCTTTTTCGACTGGGATTTGTCCTAAGCGTACATCCTTGATCCGCACGCGGTCAATTTTGGCAAACATCTAAAAGAAAGACACGTTGATGTCTCGCACAAAAATATGGTTAGATCGACAGTCGAACTGTGGAATTTGGGTTGTCATAGTGTTGTTTCCCCCCGGCTAGGAAACTTCAAGACGCCGTTCCACCCTGTCCTTTGCCAAAATCTTGTCCGTGTTGAAACACTTGACCTTGTCATCAAGTCCGTCCAGACTTCCTTGCCCTGATCAATCTCCTCTTTTGGCTGGCTGGCCTGTTCGTCTCTCGGCTTAAACACCGGCATGAACTGGCCCTGGAAATCTTGGCCCTCCGACACCAATTGGCCGTGCTGAATCGCACTCAGCCCCGCCCACGGATACGAACATGGGACCGATTATTCTGGGTCTGGTTGTCACGCATTTGGGATCAATGGAAGCAACCCTTGCTCATCTTGAAACCAGGTACGGTGGTTCGCTGGCATCGGCAGGGTTTCGCTCTCTACTGGAGATGGATTTCCACGAGGAAGAGTCCTGGGCGGACAGGCGTCAGCCGTGAGATTAGAAACCTGATTGGTCAGATGGCTCAGGCGAATCCCCAGTGGGGAGCTCCAAGAATCCACGGAGAACTGCTAAAGCTGGGAATCGATATCTCACAACGCACGGTTTCTCGACTGATGCCCAGGCACAAGAAGCCACCCTCACAAACCTGGAAAGCCTTTCTAAATAATCGCCTGAAAGACCTAGTCTCGATTGATTTCTTCACCGTGCCCACCGTCCCGTTTAAAGTGCTGTTTGTGTTAGTGGTTTTGTCTCATTTCCGCCGGAGGGTGGTTTACTTTAATGTTACCGACCATCCTACAGCTTCGTGGACAAGCCAACAAATCGTCCAGGCGTTCCCCGAGGAAACGGCACCCCGCTATCTGTTGCGGGATCGAGACAAGATCTATGGGGACGCATTCCAGGAACGCGGGAGCGGGATGGACATCAAGGAGATCCTGACGGCTCCTCAGAGCCCCTGGCAAAGTCCCTATATTGAGCGATTAATCGGATCCATTGGGCGGGACTGCCTCGATCATGTGATCGTGCTGGGGAGGCAGCCTTTGCGAGGGACCCTGACCAGTTACTTAGCATATTATCATCGGTCCCGCACACATCTATCGCTGGACAAGGATGCTCCGGAGCTCCGAGCCGTTCAGCCCCCACAGTTCGGCAAAGTGGTGGAACTTCCAGAAGTTGGCGGTCTTCATCACCGGTACGAGCGGCGGGCAGCTTAGACACTGACTGATCTTTCTCCCACACACAAAACTCGGTTCACTACAAAACCGAGAAGAATTCTTCTGCAGTGGTCTCCGAACCGATGTCATTTGGCCATGGGGAAGCATGTTCCGGAGCTTCTTCTCAGTCACCATAGTCCTTCCCTTCCCCTGATGCCGCACCGATTTAGTAACGACAATAGTCTGCAAAGGTCGGAATAACAAAAATGCCAAGTCCACGCAGACAGGATGAGGTTTTGGCAAAGGACAGGATTACGTGGGGGAAAAGAACTACGCTGGCCGGTTTCGCTCAAGAACTTCGAAAGTTGAGAAACTACGTGCACCCGGGGGTCTGGGCCCCAGAGCATCCCGACACAATGAAATTCACCAAAGCAGTGTACAGCGTCGTCTATGAAATTTTTGATGTGGCAAACTCATGGCTCCTTCATCGCGCGCATGAGAGCCTCCGAAAACGCGTGAAGCGTGAGGGGCTGCTGTAAAAACTCGTGGATTCCTCCCCACCTTTGAACCGCACGCATGGAACACTTCAGCCCCGCGTTTGACGGGGCATTCGAGGGTGATTCAAGACATGCCTCTTCTAAAACACGCTGTTAGCTCTGATCCCGGGTGGTTAATGGCCAAACCGGAAACTAGCTGCCACGGATCACGGGCGAGAACACGATCTTCCCAGTCCTAAAGCCAATAAGTCCCTAAGAACGGGCTAGCATTTATCTCTCCAGGACAATCCGCTGACGACGGCCAGTTTTGTCACCATCTCCCACACCCTGTTCATTCCGTTTGAAGTATTATAGGTAGAGCGATCAAGGACGCTATGTGGTATTACGAACATGGAGACCGCAACCGGGAGGATACGACAATGTTTCGTCTGGGTGGTTAGGCGGAGCCAATTATCGAGAGACTACGGGATACGGCAAATAGAATTATCCGCACCCTTTTCTTGGTGGAGGAGCAAGAAGAACCTATTCGAACTCGCGCCTCTCCAGGCTGATTCTCTTCGGAGAGCCTTCTCTGAGGCGAGCCCTTCAACAATACGAAGTGCATTACCACGAGGAACGCAATCATCAAGGCAAAGAGAACCAGCTGCTGTTTCCTCGGCAGACTCCACCGGCCAGTCGTGCTCAGCAACCGGTTCAATTTCAGCAGCGATTGGGAGGCCTGCTGAAATACTATTACCGGAAGGCTGCCTGAGCATTCGATCCGAAAGCGGTCGAATGCTTAGAAGGCCAACGAAAGTCCCGAGCCTTCCTACGGAAGTCC
>JBGPHY010000252.1:0-7831 GCA_041484625.1 Terriglobia bacterium
GGATTCCTGGACCTCTTCGTGGCCAACTATGTGGACTTTGATATTACCAAGACCATGGCCAAAAATACAGAGAACTGTCTCTGGAGAGGAATTCCGGTGTTTTGTGGTCCCCGTGGGCTGAAGCCGGCAGCTAACTTGCTGTACCATAACAACAGGGACGGAACCTTTACTGACGTCTCTAAGAAAGCTGGCATTGGAGAGCCGGTTCGAGGATTTGGGCTGACGGCGCTGGTCGCGGACTTTGACAATGACAGCTGGCCCGACATCTACGTGGCCTGTGACTCTTCAGCCAGCCTTTTCTATCAAAACCAGCGAGATGGCACTTTCCTGGAGACGGGGCTTTTCAATGGCACCGCATTTAATAAAGACGGGAAAGAACAAGGTGCCATGGGGGCGGAGGCCGGAGACTATGACGGCGATGGATTTCTGGACATCATTAAGACCAATTTTGATGGAGATCTGCCGACGCTTTTCCACAATAACGGAGATGGCACTTTTCTTGACGTCACCACTACTGCGGGGTTAGGCCTTTATACTTATTATTTGAGCTGGGGGACCGGGTTCCTTGATGTGGACAATGACGGGTGGAAGGACCTTTTCATTGTGAATGCTCACGTCTATCCCGAAGTGGAAAAGTCCCAGTTGAAACGCTCCTACCGCCAAAGGGCTTTGTTGTATTACAACCTCCGTAACGGGACTTTTCGGGATGTCACAACTCAGGCCGGTCCCGGCTTTCAGCCTGCTCGCAGTTCACATGGGGCCGCCGTGGGCGATCTCGACAACGACGGCGCGCTGGAGATCGTGCTCAACAATGTGAACGATACTCCCACCCTCCTGAAGAACCGGGGAGAACGGCAGAACTGGCTTCTGGTGAAAACCATCGGCAGCAAGAGTAATCGCGACGGCATTGGCGCCCGGCTGGTCCTCTATTCCGGTCAGCACCGCCAAATTGAGGAAGTCCGCAGTGGAGGTAGTTACATCTCCCAGAACGACCTGCGACGCCATTTCGGGTTGGGAAATGCCACCAAGGCAGAACGCCTGGAAATTTATTGGCCCAGCGGACGGTGGGAATGGTTTCCTGACCTCAAGGCCAACCAGGTGGTGACAATCAAGGAAGGCACCGGCGAAAAGCTGGATAGCCCGTTTCCGGTCAAAGGAAAGCAGACCCAATAGCGTCACACGGAGAATCCAAATGCCACAGTGCATGCTGTCGAGATGGGGTCTCAGCTGGCTCATTTATTTAGTCTTTTTGAGACCCCTAGCTGGATTAGCACAAATGCCCGCGGTCCCTGCGGATGAAAACTACGAACGATGTCTTGCGGAAGGGAAGAGCTTCATCGTTGATCGGCACTATTCTGAAGCGGTGTCTGCCTTGAATCGCTGCAAAGAATTATCTTCCCAGGACTCCCGCGCTTACTTTTTTTCCGGAGTTGCGCTGGCAGAAGCCGGTCATTTGAGTGCCGCGGCAGCAGAACTCAACGAAGCCGTGCGGCTCAATCCGGCTCCCCCGGAGTATATTCTGGCCCAAGCCAATGTGCTGGCCGAATTGGGTCACAAGAGCGAAGCCGTGAAAGCCCTGGCCAGGTTTGAGAATCCAGAAGAAGCCAGTCACCTGACGACGGGAAGTCTCTGGCAGATGGAACACATCTACCAGCGGCTGGAGAAAACTGATGAAACCTCGAAGGTGCTGGACATTCTGGACAAACGGATACCTGGCGACCCATTGGTTTTCCTCGAGCGAGGAAAGGTTCAGCAAATTGTAGGGGATCTGGAAAAGGCTGAGAGCTCCTTCCGGAAAAGCATTGAATTGTCTCCTGACAATCCGGCTGCCTATTTCGAACTGGGAAAACTCCTGGCTCAGCGCAATCAATTGCCAGAAGCCAAGGCGGCCCTGCTGGAAGCCCTCCGCAAAGACGAAAAGAACCCGGAGTTTCTCTATCAATTGGGCCAGGTCTGCCTGAGCGGAAATGAGATCGACTTGGCCATTCAGTACCTTGAACAGGCCGAACCGGCAGCCGCCACTCTCCCCTGGATTTACTATGCCTTGGGACAAGCCCATATGAGGAAAGGCGATCGGACTAAGGCTGCAAAGTACATCAAGCTCCATCAGGAGCAGGAGGCTAGCCGTATCCAGCGCAAGAAGGAATCGACTGAGCATGAGGAGCAGACCCTCTTGACCTTGGGAGAGCAGAAGATCGAACAGGGATACATCGGTGAAGCCCGGGCCTTGTTTGAGCAGGTGGCTCAACTGAATCCTGATAATTGGGCTGCTCATGAGTACCTTTCCGAGATCTTCATGGATACCAAGCAGTGGAAGCCGGCCCTGGAGCATCTAACCCGGTTACAGGAACTGGACCCCGACTCGGCAGATGCCAACTACCTGATGGCCAATTATTGGTACTTGATGAAGGATATCGAATCTGCCCGAAAATATGCGGAGAAAGCTCGCGCCACACGGCCGAACCATGCGGAGTTGCGAAACCTCCTGGGAAATATCTATGTGAAGTTGGACCTCAGAGAGAAGGCCCGGGAAGAATATTCTCAAGCTGCGCAGTTGGCGCCAGACCGTGCCGACTTCCGGGCCAATCTCCAGTCGGTGAAAAACCCAAAGGAGCGATGAATCCGGTCTGGCATAAAGTTGAAAGGGTGAATGGATGGGGCGGAATGACGGGGTCAGGAGTCGTTCAAAAGAGCTAGGGGCAGGCCCATTTTGTGGGGGCATTCTCGTCTTGAGCATGGAAGGGAGAATTGGATGAATGAAACGTTGAGAAGAAGAAATTGCTGGCGCTACTTGACAACTTTTGCCTCCGTGACAGGCCTTCTGATACTCAACTGTTGGGCCGAGTCGATTCCTGGCCGGCTTGCTCTCAAGAGAATTCCGGGAAGCCGGCCGCGCAATATCGTTTTCATCCTGAGCGACGACCATCGCTACGACTTCATGGGATTCATGGGCAAGCCCTCATTCCTGCAGACTCCCAGTCTGGATCGCCTGGCCAGCCAGGGTGTCCATTTTCAGAATGCCTTTGTTACAACATCCCTCTGCTCCCCCAGTCGGGCTTCTATTTTGACGGGACAGTACTCCCACCGTCATGGAGTGGTCGACAACAATACGGACATTGCGCCGGGAACAGTCTTCTTTCCACAGTACCTGCAAAAGGCCGGCTACGCGACCGCATTCATCGGAAAATGGCACATGGGGCACGAAAGTGACGAACCACGGCCCGGGTTCGATCGCTGGATTAGTTTCCGCGGACAGGGAGATTACTTCGATCCGGACCTGAATGTGGATGGGACTCGCATACAATCCAAAGGTTACATCACCGACATTCTGACTGAATATGCCATCGAATGGCTGAAGCAGAAGCGGACCAAGCCTTTTTTTCTGTACCTTTCCCACAAGGCCGTCCACTCCGATTTTAGGCCGGCCCCACGCCATCAAGGGAGGTATGCCAGGGCCGCCGTCGAATACCCGGCAAGCATGGCCAACACGGAGGCTAACTACCGGGACAAGCCCCGCTGGGTGAGGGAACAACGGGACAGTTATCACGGGGTGGATTTCATTTTTAACGGACAAATGGATTTCGATACGCTCTACCGCCGGTATTGCGAGACCCTGTTGGGATTGGACGAGAGTGTTGGGCAAATCCTGAGGACTCTGGAAGAGCTTGGAGTGGCGGATTCCACCTTGGTGGTGTATATGGGGGACAACGGGTTCTCCCTGGGTGAACACGGGTTGATCGATAAACGGCAGATGTATGAGGAATCCATGAGAGTTCCCCTGTTGGCTTACGCCCCCGGCTTGATTCCCACCGGGTCCGTAGTCACTCGCATGGTGCAAAACGTCGACTTAGCTCCCACATTCCTCGAGGCCGCAGGCCTTGAACCGCCGGCCCACATGGACGGACGCTCTCTCTTGTCGTTGCTGCGGGGAAGGGACATCCCTTGGCGCGACGCCGTTTTCTACGAATACTACTGGGAGCCCAACTATCCTCAGACTCCAGCCGTGCACGGAGTTCGCACCGACCGTTACAAGTACATCCGCTATTACGGACTTTGGGACATTGACGAGTTATACGACCTTCGGGAAGACCCCCAGGAAATGCACAACCTCATCAAGGACCCCGCGCGCCAGGATTTGGTGAAGAGCTTGAACAGCCGCCTTTTCGATTGGCTCGAGCATACCGGCGGCATGCAAATCCCGCTGCGTCGGGACCGCGGTGTGCGTGAGGACCGGCGTAAAGGCGACTCCCCAGTTGAGAAGTAACGTTTCTTACTGGGGGTGCATCGAGAAGATTGCGAGCTATGTCGCTGGAATGGATGCAGATGAACATTCCCACCTTCAACTCACATTGACGACCTCCCTTCTGGCGACTGCTTCGGATGAACAAGCTCCACGTGAGGGTGGTCGCCATAGACAATTCTCACTAGCGCCCCATCTCTAACGATCGACATCCTTGCGGCCTCGACCACGAGTTCGTTGATATAGCTGTTGGCTGGAGTGGCAATCAGTCCCTGCTGGTCGACCTCGCGGATGAGCTCACGGCGACGAAGCAAGGCGTCAGCGTCCGGGAGCGACGATACCTGGTCTTCAATTCGGGCAATGGTGTTTATCGAGGCAGACACGGAGTCCGGGCCGTAGCCAACCGGTTTGTAACCCTTTCCTTCCCAGGGAATCAGCCGCATGAATTCCGGGTTGATATAGTTGTAGGCAGTGCCGCCGGGACCAGCGCCTTCCACGTAACAGTGAGCCACTCCACGGTACTGGTCATCGTGAAAGATCATTCCCGTCTTCCCGACACCTTCGCAGTACATGGATAGTCCCTGGTCATTACTGCCGGCGCCGTCGTCCGGGTAGCCCAGTCCCGTATTGACTGAAAACAGGGCCCCATTTTCAAACCGCACTCGACCACTGGCCCAGAGATAACCCTCGTTGCCGTTCGGGAACTTCCCTTTGCGCCCGCAAACGGTCAATTCTGTCGGTCTGAGGCCGGTCATGAAGTACACCAGGTCGACATAGTGGCAGCCAATATAGACAAAGGGGTCCGTCTGATCCACCGTAAACCAGTTCTGGAAGTTGGAAGAACGGTAGTAGTAGGGCTCGAGCAGTTTCGCATCGCCCATGGCAAATTCTCCAAATCGTCCCATGCGATAGTCGCGACGAGCAATCAGGTACCGGCGGTCAAAGCGTTTATGGTATTCCACTCCGACAAAGAGCCCTTTGTCGTACGCTACTTTTTCGATCTCCTGGGTCTGACGATATTCAAGCACCAAGGGTTTTACACACAGCACATGCTGGTTGGCGGATAGTGCTGCCGTGACGATGGGATAATGGAATTGGTCGGGAACTGCCACCACCACAGCCTGACGAGGCGGCAGGCAGGCCAGCACCTCTTTATAGAGGTCCGGGAAAAAACGGTCCGGAGGCTCGGAGAAATCAGGATAAGGCTTGAATCCCTGGCCCGGGAAGGCCGCCTGGAATTCCTGGCTGTCGCGCAAAGCCCGCAGGGGAGCGCTGTTCAAGGCACATACACCGATTTCGCCAATGACGCCGGTTCTCTGCAAGTGGTAGAGAGCAGGGAGCAGCAGATCGTTGGTGATCATGCCCCCGCCGATAATTGTGACAGTGATGGGCTTCATGATTGACTCCTGGAAGATCTGCTCTCGGGCGGAAATTTCCGCCCGTTTCCCTCAGGGCTCCCAATTATCTCCCGATACACTTGCCAATGGACTCTTCTAAAACCTCGGCACCTTCCAGGACAGCCTCCTCAGTAATTGTCAATGGAGGGCAAATCTTGATATTGGCGCCGCCAAAGCCCACTGGAGAAAAGAACAAAAGACCGCTCTCCACGGAACAGCGGATGGCATTCCAGGCCAGGTCTGAATCCGGCTCCATACTGTTTCCCTTGACCATGTGCAGAGCAGCCACCAGGCCCTTACCGTGATGGGCACCGATTCGAGAGGGGAATCTCTTCATGATTTCTGCCATTCGCCGCTGCAGAACGGCTCCCACGCGAGCGGCTTTCTCCGCCAGCTTTTCGCGGACCACAATTTCCAGATTGGCCAGGGCCGCCGCCACGCAGATAGGATTGCCGGTATGGGTGCTGGTCATTGAACCCGGCGGGTATAAATCCATGACGTCCTTTCGACCCAGCACTGCCGACAGTGGGAGGGAACTGGTGATGCCTTTCCCGAAGCAGGCCAGATCAGGAACGATCCCGTAATGCTCAAACCCGAACATCGTGCCGGTCCTGCCAAACCCGGCCTGGACTTCATCGAAGATCAGGAGAGCCTGGTGCCGATCGCACCAATTCCGCAAGGACTGGATATACTCAGGGGGAGCAAAGCTGGCGCCGCCGCCCTGGTAGGTTTCCAGCATGACTCCGGCCACGGTTCCGGGTTGTATATTCTGACGGTCGAGCGATCGTTCAAAAAGGTCGAAGCTGACATCCTTGGTCCGAAAACCGTCGGGGAAGGGAACCTGGACCATGGCAGGATCCAGATTCACTATCCAGTCCTTCAGGGAAGGGATCCCGCCGGCCATCTGGGCCCCCAAAGTCCTCCCATGGAAATCCCGCTCGTACGAGACAATCGTGATCTTGCTTCGACCACCCTGGCGGATGCCGTGAGTGCGGGCGAGCTTGATGGCGCACTCAATGGTCTCGGAGCCGGTCGTGAGGAGAAAAGCCTTTTCCAGGGGTTTTGGGCTCATCCCCACCAGCTTCTCCACCAGAGCGGCACGGATCTCGCTGGGAAAACAATAATTGGTGAGCAGCGGCTTCTGGGCCTGCCGGACTATGGCCTCGACAATTTCAGGCCGGCCGTGTCCGGCACTGGTGATCAGCACTCCGGAACTCCAGTCGATCCATTTGTTCCCCCAACGGTCATAGACATTGCACCCTTCGGCCCGGTCCCAAACGACCAGCGGTTGTCCGCTCATGGATTCAGGTTCGAATTCTCGAAGCTTCTCCAGGATGGGGATCGATTCCGGAACCGGGATAGGGGTGCAGATCCTGCGGTTCCTGGTTTCTACTTGCGGTACATCGCGGGGAACAAGTTCGTAGGAATTCGACATGCGATTGCCTTTCGAAAAAGATCAACGGAGTTGTGTACTCTACAACAACCTGGTGACCAAAGTAAACTCTCTGGAAAAGCTGGGAGTAGTGTGTCAGTTACTCGGGGAATTCTGGAGGGCTGAGCGGGTGACCGCCGTCACCCCGCGAAGCCGCTGAAGTAACGAAATGTGGCCTCGCAAAGCTCCGCCCACCACCTGTAACTGACCCACCACCTCGGGAATGCGGTAAGGTGTTAGAAGGCGTGAAAGCTACAGCCCGAAGTGAAAACGATTGTCCGTCAGCATGTTCATTAGAGCCGTATCAGGAACTGCTGCGTTTGCCCCGCCAGCAGCTCGAAAAACCTCAGCCGGTCGCTCTCATCCTGAAAGGTTGCCCGTCGCTCATTGCGCCGCACCGTCACAAGGTAACAGCTCCCAGCCCATTCGATTCGCAAGGGTCGACTCGTCGGGTTCCACCTTGTTGCAGCTGCGAAGACTCCCTCAATCGCTTTTTCGACAAAGGAAAGAGGTAACCCCAATTTTCCGGAATTTCACCGATCTTGGGCACAAACCCATCCTCGCAAATTGAGGTTACCTGGCACCGTTTCGCGGCCTCCTAGAATTTCCAGCCTTCTCGATCAAATAGATCGACGAGCGCCACGCATCCCAGATTGTACCGGTTACAAGCCCCCGGGATCCTGTCGGCGCCACGCTCCTCTGTTACAACCACACATCTCGGTTGCTGCTGCAGCAAGGGACTTGATGCCCGTTGTTCTTCGA
>JBGPHY010000253.1:0-7823 GCA_041484625.1 Terriglobia bacterium
GACACCCTCTCCCACCGCGAGACGCTGAGACAGATCAAGGCCCGCCTCGGTCCTGAAGGGGTGGAGATCGAACTCCCCCGCTTGGTGCCGGATATGGCTAGCATCGCAGAGAAGTTCGTCACCGAGCCCACCCTCAGGACCATTGCCCCGGCACTTGCAGCCACTGAGGCAGAAGATGCCTTAGTGTCTTCGGCCGACAGCCAGGGGCAATCCCACGGCATGATGGTGGAGGGCGACTTGTTTGCCGGTTATGGTCTATTCTCAAAGGCCATTGAGCAGTATAAACGGATCCTGGAACTGGTTCCCAGCCATATTGAAGTCCATGAGAAAATCCGCGACATATATGCCAAGACCGGTGATCTTCGTGAAGCCGCCCAAGAATGCCTGAGTCTGGCTAGCATCTACACGGCACGCGGCGATTCCGAGAACGCCAACCGGAACTTTACCTTGGCCTACCAGTATGACCCCAATCTGCATCAGGAACCCATCTACCATGAAGGAACGCCGGTGATTTCGGCAGTTGGCACGCCGCCCGCCGAAGAGCCTGACGCCAAAGCTTCCGGGAATGAGGAGCGTCTAAAGAGCCTGCTGGAGGAGTTTGATTTTTATTTTGAACAGGGCTTCCTGTCGGAAGCTCGTCGCTGCCTGGATGATTATTTGAAGTTACATCCACAGGGGACTGAAGGGCTTCAGCGGCTGGAGCGGTATGAGCAAAAATTAAAGGAGCAACCTAAAGCCTCGGAGCCGGCTGACATCGAAGTGGCTGTTGTTGGGGTTGCCGCCACCGACGAGTTTTCCGAGGAAATCCGCTTCGAGGAATTTGAGGCTGAACCGGACCGGACTGCGGAGGAAGTGACGACGGCACCCAAGGTTGTGGCAAAAACTCCTGCTTCCTCTCCGGCCACGTCGATCCCCGAGGAGAAGACGGCTCAGCCTGAGGAACTGACTCCAAAGCGGCATCCCGCCGAGCACTTCGCGGACGTCATGGGGCACCTGGATTCCGAATTGGTTAGTTCCACACTGGAGAGGCCCGCTTACCCCCTCAATGCCTGGAGCGGAGCGGAGACGGCCCAGCAGCCAGGAGTATCGGCTGAAAGCTCCAGTCTGGCTGAGGTCTTTGCCGAATTCAAAGAAGGATTGGAGGACGAGGAGAAGGAGGAGTCTGACTTCGAGACTCACTACAATTTGGGTATCGCCTTCAAAGAGATGGGTTTGATCGAGGAAGCCATTGCGGAGTTTCAGAAGGCACTGAAAGGTCTGTCTCCCCTGGATGAAGGTGAGGAGTACATCAAGTGCTGCAACATGCTCGGCCTATGTTTTGTCGAAAAAGGATTGCCTCAGGTTGCCATTAAGTGGTTTACTAAGGGATTAGAGAGTCCTGGACGGGATGAAGAGACCTACCAGGCATTACGCTACGATCTGGGCTGTGCCCACGAGCAGGCCGGCAATCCCAGAGCAGCTCGGGAGACCTTCCTGGACGTCTACGGGGTCAACGTCAATTACCGCGACGTCGCCGAGAAGATCGAGTCCCTGAAAAAATCAATGAATGGTTAACAAGATCCTCGTCATTGTCTTCATCTTTTTTTGTTTTGAACTCGGTTTTTTCCTCTTGATTTTTCCCTGGTCCAGATTTTGGGAAGAGAACATCTTCCTCTTCTACCTGCCTGCCATTCGAGAGGTACTGCTCAATCACTTTTTTCGCGGAGCTGTTTCCGGTCTGGGCCTCGTCGATATTGCCCTCGGGTTTTGGGAAGCCTTGCATTTCAAGCTCGCCGTTGCTTATTTGGATCACAAATAGTGTGGCCTGGACTTACTATATTACGGACCGGAAAAGCTGCTCCATCCCTCTAATCGAGAATATCCGCCTGGCCATTGCCGCCACCGTTGATTTCATCCAGATCCGGGAGAAGGACCTGGCGTCGCGGGCCTTGTACGAACTGGCGGTGGAAGCTGCCGCCCTGGCGCACGGGCGCCCCACCCGGCTCCTCATCAACGACCGACTCGACATTGCGTTGGCTGCCGGGCTCGGAGGTGTCCACCTGGGGCAGAGTTCGGTGGCTCCCCGCGAGGTTCGCCGCCTGGCGCCGGATCCAGACTTTCTCGTCGGGGTGTCTACTCACTCGCTCAAGGAGATTCGGGAGGTGGAGGGTCAGGGCTCCAGCTTCATTACGTTCGGTCCAGTGTTCCCCACTCCGTCGAAAGCTGCCTACGGCGATCCTGTCGGGCTGGAGTCCTTGGAGCGGGCAGTTCAGTCGGCCGGTGTCCCTGTGTTTGCCCTGGGAGGAATTGACCAATCCAACTATGAGTCGTGCCTGAAGGCGGGTGCGGCTGGAATTGCAGCTATCCGCCTGTTTCAAGGTACCGCCTGTTCTCCGCAAGACCTTGTTGAGAAGGTTCGTCAGTTCCCAGCCGGATAGGCCTGCCAGGTAACAGCAATCATCCCGTGTCCCGGAAAGGAGAAACCGTGTCCCACTCGCGCACTCTACTTCTTTTGATGGTAGTCTGCCTGACGGTTCCAGCCCTTGCCCAGACCCCTCTCGTGGTCCGGCCTAAGGAAATTGATGACGTTTTGGTGAATCCAGGAATTGGGTTTATGACCTTCCAGCGCTTCAACGGGGACGAACTCAACACAGGGACCCGCTGGACCGAAGGTTATCCCATCATCTACCAGGAATTCCACGGTCGCCTGGAAAACAACGACCATCCGATGACTTCACTGGCTTACTTCCGTGTCTACTGGAAATTTGTCGAACCAGAGGAAGGCCGCTACCAGTTCGAGATGATTGACAAGGTACTGCGAACTGCCGCCAGCCGCGGCCAGACGCTGTTGCTGCGCATAGCACCTTATGGAACTGAGCCTGACAACGATGTGCCCGACTGGTATAGGAAGAAGGTTGGAGCCGAATCCGGCCAGTCGCTGCCGGAGAAGAAGTGGCGAACTGATCCTGAAGACCCGCGCTACGCGGCTTGTTTTGGACGAATGATCCGTGTCCTGGGGGCGCGCTACGACGGCCACCCCGACCTGGAAAGCGTGGATTTGGCCATTGTCGGCGCCTGGGGGGAGGGGGCCGGGTCGGAACTGCTCTCTCCGAAAACTCGGGAAGCGCTGGTCTCAAGCTACCTGGAGGCCTTCGCCTCTACCCCCTTGATCATGCTGCTCACTGACCCGAAAACCAATGGCTACGGGCTATCCCGGAGGGACGTGGGTTGGAGGGTGGATTGCCTCGGGGACATGGGAGGCTTTAGCAAGTCCTGGTGCCACATGCTGGACGCATATCCTGAGGGCATCATCACCTGTGGCATGCAGGATGCTTGGAAGAGAGCCCCGGTGTCCTTGGAAGTGTGCTGGGTCATGAAACACTGGAAGGAGCAGGGCTGGGACATCGACTACATCATCGATCAGTCGCTGAAATGGCACATCTCCTCCTTTAACGGAAAATCGTCAGCAGTCCCTGAACAATGGTGGCCCCAGGTGAATCGTTGGTTGAAACGGATGGGGTACCGGCTGGTTCTGCGGAGATTCAGCTATCCAGCCGAGGCGGCTTCCCATGCCAAACTCTCCTTCACCTCCTGGTGGGAAAACAAGGGTGTGGCTCCCTGCTACCGCCATTTCCCGCTGGCCTTGCGGCTCCAGGGAGCAGGTCGGACCGAAGTCCTCGAGACCGCTGCCGACATCCGGACCTGGCTGCCGGGAGACTCCATTTACAGTGATGCGGTGTTTCTGCCGGCCGACCTCCCGAAAGGGGAATACGACCTGAGCCTGGCCCTGCTGGATCCCTGGACACGACAGCCCAAAGTGCAACTGGCTATCGAAGGACGGCAGCCGGATGGTTGGTATCCCGTGGGCAAGATCAAAGTGACCGCACCGAACCAGTAGAGATTCCGGGACAATCTCCTGTTGAGGGGGGGGTAGAGCTCTATACCCACAGGGCCCCCGGAGCGTGTTCGTCTCGGCATCTCGTGACCACCGTCCCACCCCTTGGGGTTGCACCGCTTAACCCATTGGTCGGAAAGGGCTCTCAGAACGCCTCATTATGTATTCTAGGGGGAAACGCCCCGATGGACGGCGAGAGAGCGGCCGCTCGGTTGCACTCTCTGCCTTGCGGAGGGCCAGAGAAGGCGATTATTCTTCCAGAATCCCCCGGGTTTTTTCCCATTCAGTGTAAAGACTCTCGAGGCGCTCGGTCAATTCCTGATGTTGATGGCTGAGCTGATGGAGTCGAATGAAATCACTGGCCAGAGACGGGTCGCTCATCTGCCTGAGTGTTTTCTGGGCCAGCTTTTCGGTCTTTTGGATCTCTCCTTCCAGTGAATCACAGTGAGTCTTTAGTCTGTTCAATTCGTTCTTGCTGAGTTTCTTCGCACCGGCCGGAGCCTGTGAGGGCGTCTTTTCGGGCATGACTTTCAGGCGCAGGACCGGTTGAATGGATTCTTGAGCCAGTGCCTCTTCCAGTTCATGGTAAGTCCCATGAAACTGTCGGCAGCCGCCTTGCCCGTCCAGATAGAGCAACCTCTCACAGATCAAGTTGATGAGGTAACGGTCATGAGAAACGATGACCAAGGTACCCGGGAAATCCTGGAGGGCGGATTCCAAGGCTTCACAGGAGGGAATATCGAGATGGTTAGTGGGTTCATCCAGCACCAAGGTATTGGCCTTCCCGAAGATCAGCTTGGCCAGGGCCAAACGACTCTTTTCGCCTCCACTCAAAGACGCGACTCTCTGGAAAACCTCTTCTCGCCGGAACAGGAAACGGGCCAGGTATCCTCTCAACATCTCGTCAGTAGAAAGAGGCGAGATCGACCGCATTTCTTCCAGGACGGTCAGTAGGGGATCAAGGTCTTCCAACTGCTGATCGTAAAAGGCAACCTCGACCTTCTGGCCCACCAAAACATTTCCCTGAATCGGCGCCAGCCGTCCCAGAAGTGTCTTCAAGAGAGTAGTTTTCCCCGACCCGTTGGGACCCACGATCCCCAAGCGCTCCCCGCGGTAAAGGTCAAAGCCAATGTCTCGAACGATGGGCCGGCTCTCGTAGCCGATGTCCAGGTTGACTGCCCGGTAGACCAAATTGCCGCTCTGCTGCCCCAGTACGAATCGAAACCGGGAGGTCGCCGGAGCATTGGCCACCCATTCCACGCGTTCCAGCTTCTCGAGCATCTTGCGGCGCGACTGGGCCTGACGCGTCTTTTGTCCCGCAATGTTTCGACGGATGAATTCCTCGGTCCGATCAATAAGCTTCTGTTGGGCGACGTAGACCTTTTGACGCTGTGCCAGCCGCCGTTCCCGCTCTTCCACGTACCAGGAATAGCTACCGGGGAAGTCTTCGATCCGACCGTTAGTGATTTCCAGGATTCGGTCCACGGTGGCGTCCAGGAAGTACCGGTCATGCGAAATCACCACGGAAGCGTGCGAGTAATTCCTGAGAAAATTCTCCAGCCAACGAACAGCCGCAATATCGAGGTGATTGGTAGGTTCATCCAGCAACAGGAGGTTGGGGCTCGAGAGTAGCAGTTTGGCCAGGTTCAGGCGGTTTCTTTCCCCCCCGCTGAGCTGTGAGGCGCTGCCTGCCAGGTCCGATCGCTCAAATCCCAGGCCGAACAGCACCGACTCGGTCCGAGCCCTATATCCATATCCGCCTTCCAGCTCCCACCGGGTCTGCAATTGGCTATAGCGGTCCAGTAGAGACTGGAGTTCGGAACCCTTAGCATGCGACTCAATCTCTGCTTCCATGCGGCCGATTTCCTGTTCCAGCCCCTCCAGTTCTTGAAATACAGTCAGCGCTTCGGCCAGGAGAGTCGTCCCTGTAACGACCTGAGCGATCTGCCGCATGAAGCCGATGCGCAAATGAAGATGCCGGCGGATCTGCCCCTGGTCGGCTTCCAGTTCACCCAGAATCAGCCGAAGCAATGTTGTTTTTCCCACACCATTGCGGCCGACCAAACCCACTTTCTCGCCGGAGTTGATTTGAAAACTCACCTCCCGGAAAAGCTCATTGCTGGCGAAGGATTTTCGGACTTGATTGAAACTAACCAACATCGTTATTAGACGGGAGCAAAGACCCTTTCGTGCGCTTTATCAAGGGCGAGAGTGTTGCAGTGCGAGTTGACGGCCAGAACTACAAGGCTCGCTATTCGCAAGTGAGAAATGAGTGGGTCGCCGTCTCGAGACCGACATGAAAAAAGGGCAGCCGTGACTGCCCTTGGGAGAGCTGCTGAAACTCCGGTCGAAGGATGCCTCACGCCGGAAGCGCCGGTGCCCCCAGCCAACACCCCGCTGGCAGATCCGATCCGGGCATCCAACGGCTGTCGGTCCCTCTCAAGAGGCCCGCAGCCTTTTGTTTGTCCTGCGGGGAAGCTGTCAATATCTCAATGGCTTTCTTCAACTGGCGGTCTTCCTGGGCCCCAGGCTGTTTGCCGTCGGAGGAGGAGGAATTGTCATCTGCAGAATCGTCGTCGGCTGCCTCCACGTCCCCCTTAAGGGCCTCCAATCCGTCCTTCACTTCTTGATCTGGCGCAATCCCATTGTCTTGGATGACTTTGCCGGATTGGGAATAAAACTTGGCGATCGACAGCAGCACCGCACTGTCATTGTCAAGAGGGAAGAGCTTCTGCAGAGCAGCCTTCCCAAAACTGCGCACACCGACAACTTCCCCCCGTCGGTTCTCTTTGATGGCGGCAGAGACAATCTCAGCGGCAGCAGCGCTTCCGTAATTTTGCAGGATGGCAACCGGTTGCTTGGAGACGGCCCTAGCCGGATCGGCCACGAATTCCTTCTTGGGGGACTTCTGCCCCTGGATGTAAGTGATCACCCCGTGGTCCAGAAAGAGATTGGCGACCTTCACCGCTTCTTCATATTCGTCCCCTGCGCAATTGCGAATATCCAGAACAAAACGGGACGCCCCATTCTTGGTAAGCTGTAGCAGCTTGGTGCGAAGTTCTTCACTAACCCCGGGAGTGAAGCGATAAACCTTCAGGTAGCCAATTTTGCCCTCCAGAAGAACGGCCTTGACCGGTGGAATCCGAACCTGCTCTCGAACCACGGTCAGCTCCAGGGGGTCGGTTCGTCCTCGGCGCAAGATCTTCAGTTTCATCGAAGAACCCACGCTGCCAGTCAACAGGGACTCTGCCTGAAGCATGCTGATGTCGCGGGTGGAAACCTCCTCAATGGACTCGATAACATCCCCTGCTTTGACTCCGGCCCGGTTGGCAGGACCGCCCTCGATGGGGTGAATCACATAGACGTAACCGAGCAATTTCTCCTTCGAAAGCTCGAGCCCAGCATCGCCATTTCCGTTAGACTTATGTTTCTTGTAACGCGCATAATCCTCCGGACCCAGGAAGGCGCTGTAAGAATCCAGCGATTCCAGAAGACCCCGCATTGCTCCGTGCATGACCTCGGTCAAGTTGGGCTCTTCCACGTAACTGGAGCGAATCCTGGAGAGCACTTCGTTGAAAATAGACAGCTGGGAATACGCCCCCTCTTTGGCGACCACTTTCCCCAGCAAGCCTCCGACGACTGCGTAAAAGACAAAGATCGTCGAAAGCAGTATCAGGACCAGCTTGTTTCGATAACTCATTTCACCTCCAGGCCCGTATCTTGACCATGTTGCACTATATTATACCAAATTCGGCCGCCAGAACATGAGTTATTCCGGCGAAGGCTACCATCAGCACAGCCCCTGATCAAGGGGTGCGCCAGGCCAAGCCTGGCGGATCTTGTTAGTTGCGAGGTACTAACCATGTAAATTGCCCATCGTACATGTAGCCGACTCAGCGCCCGCAGGAGCGATCCGGCTGGCGAAGCCTGGGAAGGCCAACTTGTGAGC
>JBGPHY010000254.1:0-7812 GCA_041484625.1 Terriglobia bacterium
ACACTCGTCTCTACAGTGCCGACTTCCAACTTGATGTCCACGCGGCGGACGTCGCGGGCTACCAGGGACAGGCCGTCGACCACGGAACTCTTGAAGCCCGTAATCTCACATTTGACCGTGTAGGTTCCTTCCTTGATCTGCGAAATGGTGTAGTTACCGGCTTCATTCGATTTCGCGGATGTGACGATGTTGGTCTGGACGTTCGTCGCCGTAACGGTCGCTCCGGGCACTACTGCACCCTGGGGGTCCGTGACCGTCCCAGTGATGCTGGCAAACGTGGTTTGCGAGTATGCCGCTGCGGGTAGCGAAAGCAGCAATAGACTCGCGCAAAGCAGAAGTTTCATCTTAGCCATGCAACGATCTCCTCGGAAACAAGAAGTAAATTCAAGAAAGCAAAAACAACCAAGCAATCGATTTGCCAATATTGGAGGTTTAACTCTACTGCACGACATCCCTGCCAAGACATTGAATCTGTTTAGCTAAGCCGCATCTCCGATTCAAGCCAAGACCCGTCGGGCTAGGTAATACTACGAAATATAGAATATTAGGATACGCCCTTTTGTAGGATGATTTGGCTGGGGGTAATTTTAATGGCATGGATTTACAGGGACGAGCAGTAAGTCTGGGGAACAAGCATCAAAAGGCAGAGTCGCACTCTCCCACCCTTTCCCCCGTCCATTGTCCCAACCTTCTGTTATTGATCTTATAGAAAAATCTTCTTTCGTATTGTTTTGTTACTTCTTTAGCTTGCAGAAAAGAAAGGTATCGAAAGGTGGAGAGTTCGTTCGAGTTGCAGTTTGGCTCGATGCCAGCAATGGAAGTGTCTGCAATCTGTGGTTAATGCCGTTGGGGCCAGCGATTCATCGCCGGGCCTTGAATGCATTCCATCCCTGGAAAATCGTTTGACCTGTTACCACGGTCTTCCCATCTCCCTCCCGATGAATGGACGGGTTGAAGGAAAAGCATATTTTCATGGCAAATCTGGACGGCAGTCTCCTAGAATGCAGGCTGGAGGGGGAGAATTATGAAGTTGGCCATATCGGGAAAAGGGGGCGTAGGTAAATCCACCTTGGCAGCCACTCTCGCCTTGCTGTTGGCGCAGAAGGGCCGAAAGGTTCTGGCAGTGGACGCCGATCCGGATGCCAATCTCGCCGCTGCTCTGGGAATTCCTCCCGACGTTCAAGCTTCGATTGTTCCCATCTCTCGCCAGCGAGCACTCATCGAAGAGAGAACCGGGGCCAAGGTCAGGCAATACGGCCAGATGTTTAAGCTGAATCCGCAAGTTTCCGACCTTGCGGCCACCTACGCTTACACTCACCGGGGCGTGGCCCTGCTGGTTCTTGGCGCCATCGAGGCCGGGGGATCCGGGTGTGCCTGTCCGGAGAGCGTTCTCCTAAGGGCTCTCGTCCAGGATTTGGTACTCCACAAGAACGAGGCGCTCATCCTGGATATGGAAGCAGGAGTGGAACATCTGGGGCGGGCCACAGCTCGAGGAGTCGATAGGCTGATCATCGTCGTAGAACCAGGCCAGCGTGCGGTTGACTCCGCACTTCGAATCGCGCGAATGGCCGGGGAAATCAGACTGCACCACATTGCAGTGGTGGGGAATAAGGTGAACTCCCCCATTGATGAATCTTTCATTCAATCTGCCCTGCCGGAATTTGAGCTTCTGGGAATGATTCCCTATGTTGACAAACTCCGATCTGCGGATAGGGAAGGAAGGTCGGTGTTGGAAGCATTGGATGAACAGCTCAGACAGAGTTTTCAGGCTATTCTCGGAAAACTGGGATACTGATCGGGAATCAATCGAGGAAGCTGGATCAGGAAAAGCTACCTTCGCCGGTAGCGCGTCGGTGTTACCCCTACCATGCGCTTGAAGTGCTTGATGAAATAGCTTTGTTCCCCGTAACCCACTTCATAGGCGATCTCCGTACAACTCTTCGCAGTGGCTTGTAAAAGCTCCTTGGCTTTGTTGATTCTGGCCTCCTGGATATTCCGGGTGACGGTCTTTCCGGTGACCTCTTTGACCAGGTGGGCCGTACGAAATGTGCTGAGCCCCGCTTCAGCGGCAAGCATAGGCAAACTGATCTTGTTCGAATAGTTCCGGTTAATGAAATCCAGGATATATGCCACCTTCTGGTTGGAACGATCCCGGCTCTGCAAATAGATGTAGTCAATGAAATCGTCGATAGCTTGATTCAAGACCATGCACACCCCTTCAAAGTCAGGAGCCTCGACCAACTGTTCCATCCATCGGGTGTCTTGTTCCAGCAGAGGTTCGAGGAGTGGGTTCCCGGAAATCGCTGTGCGGGCCAGGTGTCCAAGCAATTCAATAGCCCGGCCCCTCAGTATTGGCAATTTCGGTGAACGAAAAAAGATCGCCCCCAGGATCTCATTGAGCACCTTCCTTGCACCCTTGCGATTGCCATCCCGAATCAACGAGAACAGAACATGCTCTTTCTCCATAGGGTAGTGGACCGCTTTCCGAGATCTCTTCAGGACGCGAATGGCCTCAGCAATTTGCCGTTGCTGGACAGCCCTGGAGTAGTTTTCTCCCAATAAGCGCGGGACCCATCCGCTCATCTGGTAAAAGATCCGCTCCAGGAACATGACGGCTTCCGGGATGCGGGTCTCCGGCCAATAGGCCAGTTTCTGAAGATACCGGGAAGCAGCCTGCTCGCTTAGTCCCGCGGCAATAAAATGTTGAATGGCCTCGGAGGGGTCGGACTGGGTATCCTTGGAAACCACTTCTCCCCCAATAATACCTCCCCTCAGCTCTAGACCGTCCACCATGGGTATGACCCAACTCACCACTCCTGGTGCGATGGGGAAAATATACGACTCCCCCCACTGGACGCTTTCCTGTAGACCACGAGCCCGCGCTTCCTGGACTGCGGCCAGCCCTGCCAGCGGGTCATTCAGGTCAGTGACCCCTCCGTCATTACCAATTAGAAACGGCCGGAACCTGTAGCGCCTGAAGTAGGTCGTTTTTAGCGAGACGAGCGTCCGTTTGGACAAGGAGGCCATTGGCCGGGCTGGCAATCTATCGGAGTGTCGGCAAGATGTCACAGGGAGCCCCGCTGGAGAGCCGAAACCGTGCAAGATTTGCGCAAATTGCAGCAATATCGTTCTATTTATAATGTAAATTTGCCTATTCTGCAAGATGAAAAGGCTCTACTTTGCCGTTATGGTTTGGGGGTTTGTGCCGGCTTGGTGGAGCCCCATGAAACGGAGGAGAATGATGAGCTTTCAACCCAGATGTCTTGCCACTGCAATTGGCAGCCTGCCCCATCTCGACGCGGACACGGCCGTCGATGTGGTTCTCTCTGCCCTCCCGGACGCTCCGATTTGGCCGCAGCTGCCACGCATCAGCTTGAACGAGCAAATGGAGATCCAGTATTCCGAGGGCATGCCGGGAATTGTGATTGATCGAGAAAAGCGGCGGATGTACTTCGACACGGCCACCGATCACTCCGAGGCTCTTGCAGGCTTTTATGAAGCTTACCTCGAGGCGATGGATCCGGACGATGGCACAGGGGATTGCTCGGCCATGGCCATCAGTCCTGACTTCTCGAGAGGCATTTATGCGTTGGAGTCGCGGCTGAAAACCGGCAGTCGAATGCTCCCCTTCATCAAGATTCAGACCACGGGTCCCTGCAGCTTTGCCCTCACTCTTGTGGACCAGGACAAACGGGCTATTTATTACAACGAGGAGTTCAGAGACGTCATCATCAAGGCGCTGGCCATGAAGTGCCGCTGGCAGATCCAGAAGTTCCGGCCTTATGCGGAGCAGGTGATCTGCTTCGTGGATGAACCCATTCTTTCCGCCTTCGGCAGTTCCACCTATGTGTCCGTCACCAGAGAGAACGTGGTTGCCCACCTCCAGGAAGTGATCCAGGCCATTCATGCGGACCGGGCGATTGCCGGTGTGCACTGCTGCGGTAACACCGAGTGGAGCCTGCTGATTGACGCCGGGGTAGACATCATCAACTTCGACGCCTTCGATTACGGAGAGACGATTGCTCTTTACGCCCCTGCGGTCAAGGCCCATCTCGAGCGAGGCGGAATGCTGGCATGGGGGATAGTGCCGACCTCCCTTGCTATTCGGGAACAAACGGTAGACACACTGATGGCCCAATTCAACAAATTTGTCGAGCATCTGGCGGCAAGGGCCGGATTGGAAAGGCAAATGATCATTCAGCAGGCTCTGGTCACTCCATCCTGTGGAACTGGTTCCATGGAAGTTGCGGACTCAGAAAGGGTGTTCAAACTGCTGGGGGATCTCTCTAAAGCCTTGAAAGAGAGGCACGGATTCTCATGAGCTTTACCATCGCGATTACCGGCAAGGGGGGGGTTGGGAAAACAACGCTGGCGGGGCTATTCGTCACACGGCTGATTGCCTGCCGTTGCCGGCCCGTCCTGGCGGTGGATGCCGACCCGAACATGTGCCTGGATGTCCTGCTAGGGGTCAAAGCGCAACATACAGTCGGAAGCCTTCGTGAAGAGGCTCGAGAAATCGCCGGCAGAGGATTGGCTGCAGGGATATCAAAACAAGAATTACTGGAGCTAAGAATATCCCAGAGCCTGGTGGAGGGGCCGGATTTCGACTTGATTGCCATGGGGCGCCCCGAGGGGCCGGGTTGCTACTGTTATGCAAACAACGTGCTCAAAGCCACGCTTGAGGAGATCGCCGGCAACTATCCGTTTGTGGTGATCGACAATGAAGCGGGTTTGGAAAACCTGTCGCGCCGGATTGTGCGGAAAGCGGACTTGCTTGTCCTGGTGTCTGATCCGTCTGAACGAGGCCTGACCACTCTCGGTCGGCTCTTCGACCTGGTGCGAGAAATGAAGGTCGAATACGGCAAGCTGGCAGTGGTCGTCAACCGTTTGAAAAGCCCCCTGCTTTCCGCTCCGGCCGAACGTCTGCGGGAGTCTCTCAGCCCTGACTACTTCGTCGGCTTGCCCGAAAACGAGGCCGTGTCGGTGTTAGGGGAGAAGGGAGGCAACCTCTGGGCATTGAAGAGGCCTAACGAGGTTGTAGCTCGAATGGATAGCTTCATTTCGGAAATTGGGCTTCAGACAGCTTCAACGGCCGCAGCAGGCCCAGGGAGCTCGAGGGCAACATCATAGAGGAGTCCCGGACTGCGAAGTCCCCAGGAAGGGTTAGGAAAAATGACGACTGTGAATCATCTTCCCGAAAGCCAGGCGATGGACTTGGCATCCATCGAGATGTTGAAGAAAGCGGAGGCCGATTGCATCGACACCTGCTTTTCGCGTGTCGCGTCACAGCATGCCCAGTGCGGGTTCGGCAAGAATGGCTTGTGCTGTCGTATCTGCAACATGGGGCCCTGCCGCATTTCGGCCAAAGCGCCGTTGGGGGTATGCGGCGCAGATGCGGACACCATCGTAGCCCGCAATTATCTGCGTGAGGTGGCCAGCGGCACCGCCGCACACTCGGATCACGGACGCCGTCTGGTGCTCCTCATGAAAAAGGTGGCCCAGGGAATGGGAGGGAACTACAGCATACAGGATGAACGGGCTCTGCGCGAGGCTGCCACCAAATTCGGGATCGAGAATGACCACCGCAGCGTGAATGAAATCGCTGCGGAACTAGCCGGCCGGTTCCTCGACGAGTTTATGGCACAGGAAGAGAGTCTAAAAACCCTGCGGCTGGCCCCATTAAAACGGCAGGGGGTGTGGCGAACCCATGATCTCGAGCCGAAAGGAATTGACCGCATGATTGTGGAAAGCCTCCACCGCACCAATATGGGGGTCGACCACGACTACCGCAATGTTCTGTTGAGCGCGTTCCGGACCTCGCTGGCTGATGGTTGGGGGGGATCACGCATCGCCAGCATCGTCTCCGACATTTTGTTTGGGACTCCGGAGCCTGTGCGCAGCAAAGCCAATTTGGGGGTTCTGGGAGAAAGAACGGCAAATGTCCTTGTCCACGGACATGAACCCGCGCTGTCTGAGATGTTAGCTGCGGCTTCATCAGACCCCGAGATTATCGGGTACGCCCGAAAGGCTGGTGCAGAAGGAGTGACCCTGGCAGGGATCTGCTGCACGGCCAATGAGATCCTGATCCGTCATGGGATCCCGGTGGCTGGCAATTTTCTGCAGCAGGAACTGGCCATCATCACTGGCGCCGTGGAAATGATGATTACCGATGTTCAGTGCTGCATGGCCAGTCTGCCTAACGTCGCCAAGGCTTACCACACCGAGATTGTATCCACCAGCGACCTGGCCAGGACAATCGGGGCGACCCATCAGCCCTTTGACGAAGAGAATGCTTATGAGAACGCGAAAACCTTGCTGAAACGGGCCATCGACAATTTCAAATTCCGTGACCCGGCAAAAGTAGCGATTCCCAATGCCGCCAGACCACTGGTGGCTGGATTCAGTGTCAATGCCATTAAATACATGCTGGGGGGCTCTTTTCGCAGTTCGTTCCGCCCTTTAAATGACGCCATCATTCAGGGGAGGATCCAGGGCGTTGCGGGGATTGTGGGATGCAACAATCCCAGAAGCCAGATGGATTTCTACATCAATACGCTGACCCGTGAATTGTTGAAGCGCGATGTGCTGGTACTAAAAACGGGTTGCGCAGCCATCGCCTCAGCTAAAGAAGGAATGTTGACCCCTGAGGCGGCCCTGGAGCATAGCGGCAAGGGGTTAAGGGAAGTCTGTGAGGCCGTGGGGATGCCACCCGTCCTTCATATGGGGAGCTGTGTTGACAACTCGCGGATTCTGGAGGCCGCGACTGAAATCCTCGCGGAAGGTGGCCTGGGAGACGATTTGTCTTCCCTCCCTGCGGTGGGCGTGGCCCCGGAGTGGATGAGCGAGAAGGCCATCGCCATCGGCTGCTACTTTGTCGCCTCAGGGATTAACGTCATTCTGGGGCACCCCTTTCACATTTCCGGGTCCGACAATGTCACCCGCTTTCTCAACGAGGACACCCAGGGGCTGTTTGGCGCATCCTTCCACGTTTTCCCCGACCCGCTTCAGGCTGCAACTGCCATCATGGAAATCATCCAGGAAAAGCGCCGGAAACTGGGGATTCATCGGAAGGCCGAACGAAAACTTCTGGATATGAAGGACCGGAGGGGATAGATGTCCAAACTGATTTGCGCCAGCGCTATTGATGGGGCTGTGGAATGGGTAGCCCGAGCCGAGACCGCGCTGGACCAGGCTATTGCGGCCAAGGGAGCCCGTTGTGAGGCAGGGTTTCCCGACACGGCTTACTATCTTCCCATCATCTATTCCTTGACTGGCCGCAGAGCCCGGACTCTATCCGACTTGAGAGAGGTTTTAAACCAGGCCAAGGAGCTTCTGCCGGAGCGTCCCTCGGAACATGTCTGGCTGCCCTATCTTGGAAACACGCTCGATGCGGGCGTTGCAGCCTTGTTTGCCTGCGAGATCATCGAAGCCTGCAAATACCTGGTTGGGCCCAATCCGGCAGAGGGTATCTGGCTGGGTGCGGCTAGCGACGTCATCATGCGTGAACGCGGGATTGAGTTCGTGGATGGCACCGCGCCCGGTTTTGCCGCGATCACCGGGCTGGCGCCTAACAATCGGATGGCTGTCAGAATCGCCCGTGAGTTGCAGGAAAAGAACCTCTACGTGTTTATGGCGGGTTCCACAGGGGGGAAGCAGTTTGCCGAGCAATTGGATGAAGAAGGAGTGCAACTCGGCTGGAAGAACCGTCTGGTCCCCTTCGGACGCGACGTTTCCTCCCTGGTCTATGCGCTGGGTTTTGCCAACCGGGCCGCCCTCTCCTTTGGCGGCATCAAACCCGGAGACTTTCGGGGC
>JBGPHY010000255.1:0-7768 GCA_041484625.1 Terriglobia bacterium
AGAGGGGCATCTGGATGGAAATTCCTAATAAGGCATTGTTGCGTTGAAACTGCTTGAAATACAAATCGTAGTTATTGAACCGGGAGAAGAGACCATAAGCTCCAACCAGGCTCACTGTCGGGCGGCCAGCCTTCGGTAGAGCCTCTGCCGCGACTTCATACGATTGCTTCTGCAGGCGCAACTGCATGAGGACTGGGTCTGATTCGAGGGCAGCCAATATCAAATAGCCTTCGGAATACTCTCTCGTATTCCCTGGGACTTCATCGTCCGCCAAGACTAACGAGACCTCCGGAGGAAGATTAATGGCTTGTTTGAGCTGTTGCTCCAGCACTATCATGGCTTCCTGATTGGAGGCCAGTGCCAGTCCTGCTCGCGCCACTTCGAGCCGGGCCTGAGTCAACTCCCGGGGTTCGGCTGTTCCTGCCTCCAGCCGTGTCTGAATAATGTCACGGATCTTTTTCAAGCTCTCCCACTCGGTCTGATAATGCCCGTGCTTCTGCCGACGGTTACGCAATTCCACATAAAAATGACCGGCCTTTAAGGCGGCCTCCTGTTCCCGTTCTTTGACCTGGGTTCGGGCCCCTTCCTCGTCCAGGCGTGCGACTTCAATCTGCTTCCGTGACTTGCGATCGAAAAGGGGCTGGATGAAATTGAGCTCGATGATCGAAGGGGCCGACCCTTCGATGCTCAAGGGAAATCCATAAGTTGCTGCCAGCCCCGAACCCACGCTCAAACGGGGGTAAAGGAATGCCTTCTGTCGGCTGGTATTCGCGGCCGCGGATTGGCCACTGATTTTCGCCAACTGGACTTCAGGACTGCTGTGAGAGGCACGCTGCAGGGTTTCTTTGAGAGTCAGGTTGATTTCCTCGGCTCGACATAAAGAATGAAAGAATACAAGGGTGAGTATGAGTGCGATGCTACTATTCATATCTTAATGCCTCCACTGGATTCAAGCGCGAAGCCCGGATCGCCGGTAGCATCCCGAAGGTGAGCCCCACTAGCAGGGTCACCCCGAAACCCAGGACGATCGCGAGCGTCGGGATTTGAACCTGGAATCCTGGCGCGAAAAAATGAACTGAATAAGGCACAGCTAGACCCAGCAAGATGCCTGCCAATCCGCCCCCGCATGTGAGAAGCATCGCTTCGGTCAAGAACTCAATCAGCAGCACCTGACGGAAGGCCCCCACCGCTTTCTTGATCCCGATTTCCCGGGTCCTCTCCGTCACCGTGATGAGCATCACGTTCATGATCCCAACCCCACTGGCCAAGAGCGAAATGGCAGCAATCACCACCAGCAGCAGTGTGAGCCCAAAACTGATCTTGTTGGCCGCTTTCAGGATTTCGGTGAGATTATCCACTTTGTAGATCGATTGTTTGCGGTGACGACTCACCAGGAGTTGTCGGATTTCAGCAGAAACCTGCGGCACCAGTTCCAGGCTTTCTGCCGACACATAGATCTGGTCAATGGTATCCGCCGGTTTGAAATAGCGCATGACCGAAATGGGGATGATGGCACTGTTGTCGGTAACTTCAGTCTGGCTAAAGGTGCTGACCCGCTCGCGGAAAACTCCGATCACCACGAACCGGATACCGTAAAGGCTGAGATATCCTTTATAAAAAGGATCTCGCTCCAGTCTCTTGGCAAGAATGTCTGTCACCAGGCAGACCTTGCTGCGGAATCGCTCATCATCAAGATCCAGAAATCTCCCCCGGATCACCTGGATGTTGCGGACGCGCTCGTATTCAGGAGTCGTGCCAATCAAGGTGACAACCCAGGCAATTCCCTCGAACACTATGGAAGGGAAACTCAACACAACGGGGGCAGCGCTTCGGACTCCGGGAGTCTGTGTCTGGATGGCTTCCAAATCGCCATAGTTCAGCCTGTCGGCAAGGGCGGTACTGCCAAGGGTGGCATCCGCCGCCTCGTGGTAAATGAAGATCAAATTGGAGCCGACCCCGCGAATCTGCTCCAGGGTATAGTTGCGGCCGCTGATACCGGCCACAACTACCAAGACCAGAGAGGCAGTTCCCACAACCATACTGAGTGAAGTCAAGACTGCTCGCCCCCAGTTTCGGCGCAGAGCATCGGTGGCCGTGTGCAGGATCTCGACGATTGGCAGTTTTGACGCCAAGATTGTCATCCCCTTCCCCGGCGACCGTGGGTTGCCCTATGTTTGTGAGAGTTGGCCATGCGCCCTCTCGGCGCTCCACCGCCGATGAATATGAGGTTCGGAGTTCCGCCTTCAGGCGGTGCCGGGTAAAGCCGGAACTCCAAACTGAGACCATTTTCATAGAAATGCGACATGACCATATTCATGTTCACCACCGCGGATGAAAATGGCGATCTTATAGCAACTGTGAGAGCGGGGCTACGCGACCGCTCTGTCCCGGCGATGGTCCCTGCCTGGGGCAGAATCGCCGCGCAGGAGCGCGGCTCCCACATTCGAATTCGCATATTCATAAACGGCGCTTGGCCTCCTCCATACCCCTTATCGAAGGCTCATGAACCGGCAATGCCTTCAGGGCGTATTGGAACTGCCCGACAGCTTTCTCCGGCTGTTCCATCAGCAGGAATGCCCTCCCCAACCAGTAGTGGGCTTCGTACGGATAGGGGTCTCCCGAGACATAAATTTTGAAGAAGAACTCCAGTTCATGGGAAGCCATCTTCAAGTCACCCCCAGCTTCAACTTCAAACCGACCCAGGACAAAATGTACCCAGGCCGACTTCTCAAAAAGCTTCACGGCCTGATGGAGTGTCACTCTGGCCTGGCTCACGTGACCCAGTTTCTGGTAGAGATGAGCCAGCGCTATGTGACTCTTCAAGCACTGCGGTTCAGCTTGAATAGCCATTTGAAGCTCCTGCTCGGCCTGGGGAAACGCCTTTTCCTTCATGTGGATTTCGGCCCTCTGCATGTGATACTGGCAGGGTCGAATGGTCTTGATCCGTTCGGCCAGGGCCTGGGCTTTCTCTTTTCCCCCACCCAGAAAGCCAGGCGCGTCCAGGTAATAACTGAGCAGATCATCAGCGGCGTCCCGGTTGCCAGGGTCGAGGGCCACAGCCTGTTGGAAGGCATCGCGAGCTTTGCGGGCCAGGGACAGGGCTTTAAAGGGAGAGGCCTTCTCTGCTTTCCTCCCTTGTGCCCGGCCCAACCACAAGAAACAATCGGAGCTTTGCGGATTACCTGCGGCCGCTTTCTCCAGCCAATCTGCAGCCTTATCAAACTCACCCCAATAAAAGCAGAGTTTGCCCATCAGAAAGCTATACTCAGGGGTCTGGCTGGCAGTTGGGACCTTCTCCAGGACTTCTCGTGCCTGTGCGAATTCCCCGCGGTCCAACAGGCTCGAGGCCTCATCCACAGTTTTGGCTTGAGCCAGAACCTGAACCGGTGCAAGCAGCCAGACCGTGAACAACAGGAATTTGTTTGACTGCTCTCTCAAGTCCAATAGCCGGCCTAGGAGATTCTTCCGCGGCGGGTCACAAGGGATCAAGGATGGCTTCCTATCGTCTACAAAGGATTCATCATCTCCAGGGCAGCTGGAAGTCGAGCCCTGGCTGCGGGACAATCCGACTGCCCGAAGCGTTAACGTGGTTCACTGGGGTGCAGCTTCGCCGGGGTTAATCACCACATGATCGCCTTCCTGGATTCCTTGCAGGATCTCGATTTCCTGGGGAGTGACCAGGCCAAGAATCACCGGCTTGAGGGAGGTGCTCTTTCCTTTGGACAGCAGGACAGCGGGTTGCCCATCGTGATTGAAGACAGCCGCTCTCGGGACTACCAAGGCATCTGCTTTCCTGGCCGTCACAATTTGAACCTTCACATTAATGTTCGGGATCAGATCTTTTGGTCTGCCATCGACCGAGCAAATGACATACCCAACCGAACGATTGCCCAGTGCCACAACCTGCTGTGCCAGCCTGCCAACGGCGCCGGTCCAGTGGCGGTCAGGCAAACCATCCCACTCGATAACCACCGGCTGACCCTTCTCAATTCGCCCCAGGTCAGGTTCATCAACATTCGCCCGAAGTAAAACGTTACCCGGTTCATACACTTGCGCCAACAGTTGCCCCCTGACGACATAGGACCCCTTCTTAACTGCAAGCGAGTAAAGGACACCGCTAAGAGGAGCATGAATAGATCCCATTTGGACTTGCTGTTCGAGCAAGGCAACTTGACGGCTGAGTTCATTGACCCTGTTTTGTTCCCATTGTTTCTCCTCAACCGTAAATCGGTTCAGGATGTCTTGTTTCTTCTGCTTGAGAGACTCGAGGTGAAGTTCCAACAGGTTCACCTGTTTCCGCAAGTTTTCAACCTTGACGCGAGAAGTCGCGTCTTTTTTGAGAAGGGCCTCCTCGCGAACCAGTTCTTCGCGCTGCTGGTTCAGTTGCAGTCCGTTCTCAGCGATGGCGGCTTCCACGGCAGTCAGTTCTTCCTTGGCAGGACCCGCCAACACCAACTGGGCCTGACGCTTGGCTTGCAGAAGAGCGGCCCTGGCTTCCGCAAGCGTCGTCTGGATCTGTTTCGATTCCAGGCGCATCAGGAGTTGTCCCCGGGTGACCTCTGCACCTTCCTGATTCCGCAGGTCCGAGACGAAGGCATCAATGGGTGCGAAAATCTCGGCCCGGTCGCTGGGTTCAATCACCCCGTTGGTACCCACCACCATTCGTAACTCGTGACGGGCGGCTTTGGCCAGGAGAAACTGCGTGGGCTTCGAGCCTTTCCACAGGACATGAATCCCGGCAGCAACCACCAGCAGGACCAAGAAGGCCAGAGCAATCAGAAGGATAGGCTTGCGAGCCATGAGCGATTTGAGTTGTTCCGATTCCAAGATAAAGGAGATCTACAGATCCCTCGGTCCCACATGTGCCCCGGACTTAGATGATATGCGGTCAGGCAGAACAATCCCGCCCGGAGTCTGCCTATGCTTCCAGCCACAAAGTATTAGCCTCAGGACTACTTGTCAAGAAGGAAGAGAGTCTGACCAGTCTGATTGCTCCTCAATGTCAGGGAACTGACTGGAGAGGAGCCAGGGTCGAGGATAGAGCCGAATCACTGTGCCGAGGCGACCCGCGAGCTTGATGTCCGCTCCGAAAAGAAGAACGATGGTTGGAATGAGTAGCTCGCCGCCGGCAACACCCATATGCAAGGCTACGACACCGATGCCAAAACCTATGATCGTGCCTACGACTACAAGCGACGCGCCTGCGAACAGCAATGAGTTCTGTGCGTGTGGTTCGTGCCGCCGGAGGAGGACCGCAGGGATCGCAACGAACAGAACCGCGAGCACACGTTGGCGAAAACCGCATCTTCAATCAAATATTCGCTGCAGCGCCCGCACCCAGAAGCTCCCGGGGTTCGAGCGGGCTGTGATCCTGCGGTCGCAAATCCTCGCATTTCAGGACAGCGCCGCCTGGCGGCTCAATTTATCTCGTGGTTAGGCCCCTGATAGATCTAGCTGGATTCTGATGGCGTGTCCCACTCTCTTGATGTCAGAAATTGTCAAGCGACCAGCCAGCTTTGTCAATCGCATCTTGCGCACGGTTGTCAATTGATCTGCCATGGCCTTATTGGGCCGGCCATTCAGGATTACTTCTGCTTCGCTCGGATAAACGCGCTCCACCCAGCTGGTGAGCGGTACGACCTGCACCCAATTCAAATACTTGTTGGAGGCATCGTTGCTGACGATGAGCGCGGGTCGTTTCTTTTAAATCTCTCCGCCCACCGATGGACTAAACCTGACCCACCATACCTCACCTCGCTTCACGGGAGACATCTCCAACGGTGGCTTCTGCCCAGTCTAATGCCTCAGCTTCCCGCTTCTCATCCTCAGCCATTTGTTGATAGGCTGTCTCCAAGTCCTTATTGATCACATGAGGTCGAATTAAAGACTCGATGAATTGGCTAATGTTGCCGCGCCCAATTCTCAGGTGCAGTCCCTCATACACCTTGTCATCCACTGTGATGGTTAATTTCTTTTGCATGTCCAACTCTTTCTATACGTGTCTAATTGGGATTCCCTTTCCGTTCCAGCTCGCCCATTTGAGGCGGAGAATGCGGTTATTGATCGGGCATCCTTCAGGCTGCTCGCTGCAGGTTAGGCTTTGGCGGGACGGAGCAGTTTGCCATTAAGCTCTTTCTCCAGCCGTTCGGCCAAGAATAGCTTTAACAATGATTGATACGGAACATCGCGCTTATTAGCCAGCACGCGCAATTCCTCTAACATCGCGGAGGGTAGCCGCAGGGAAATCGTCTTTACCGAGGGCTTCAGCTTGGGTAAAACGACTCGTTTCGCCTGGCTCCAATCCACGTATTCCGTGGAGTCGGTTGCGGCCCAAAACGTCTGTTCTTCCTGTTCCGATTCAAAATTAGGTATTTTTTTTCTCATGGCGTTGATAAACGTTGCTTTCTTTTTTGGTCATGTCCCGGGTCGATATCATTTGGATGCGTTTGTGGCGCAAGGTAAAGGCCACAAAGAGCCGCCGTTCCGCATCGCTTTGCCCCAAGGCATAATAGCGCTTTTCATGAGAGGAATGGCTCGCGTCCGATTTCACCACCAGCGGTTGGTTGAAAAAGACCTGCTCGCATTCCCAAAAAGCCACGCGATGTTTTTGCCAGTTTTTCCCCTGGTTGGCTTCGTCCCATTCAAATCCAATGCAGTCAAAAAGCGGATCACGCTGACTCATTCTTGTTGTATATATTGATCATATACTTTTGTCAAGTCCCCCTTGACGATGATATTCGCCAACTCCGACGCTAAGCAGCCTCGGGCGGAGCCGGACCGGCCGCAGAGCGGGAAGGCGAGAGGACGAGGTGCGTTCCAGCGCGCTGGTTCGGGGGCGGCCGGTTTGATTTTCATTTTAGTCACGGGCGCGCTGACGGCCTCAGAAATGGGATGGATTCTAAGCGCGCCGGAGCGAAGGCTCAGCGCCGGAGTTCGGCGGGCGGCCGTTTTCCGACCGAACCCCGAATCGGGATAGGGGGAGGCTTCGCAGCCCCACCCCTCCCACACCACCGTACATGCGGGTCCGCATACGGCGGTTCAGTAATCGTGGCCCTTGCGGGCTGGAGGTTCAGAACACTTTCCGCCGATGTTGGTTTCACCGCTCACCCAGTCCCTTTCGGGCTTCACCCTATCCGAACTCGGCAAGCTCAACCGAAGTTGATGGGCTGGTGCATGACCACTCATGAGGTTGGAGTCCTACTGCCCCGATTACTGTTCGGGCCTTCGCCACCGTAGTGACTGTCGGGTCGGAGGAGGCGCGCCGAAGCGCTGGCCTCCGTCCGCCGCTCAAACTGCACGTACGGTTTTCCCGTATGCAGCTTTCACGAAGACACCTCCTGCGGAGACGCGAGCCAAGGGCAACGACCGAGTGGATCCCTCGCCACGCCCGTCAGGTTGATCCGGGCCGCCAGTATCCTCGGACGGTGATGTACGGGTTTTTCGCTAAGCGAACTGATCCACCTCATCGTCCTTGCTCGTCTGACTGCCCTTCTCGTCCCTCCTGCCTTCGCCCGCCGCCTTCCCCGACCCACTCCGGTCGCCAATCGCTCGGTCGCACGGTTTTGGCCGCGCTTAAGGTACCTTGCAGCGGTCCGACTACTGACAGAGCGTCACTTCCCACTTCGCTTCCGCTTATAGGGTTGTTTGACTCCAGTTCACCTGAAGACTCTGTCAGTCCTCCTGAGGTCACGCGTTGTTCTTCCGTACCGTGCCGTCCGCAAACACCTTGGTGCGGTGGGTGGATGAGAACGCCTTCGTCTCCATAGTG
>JBGPHY010000256.1:0-7765 GCA_041484625.1 Terriglobia bacterium
AAAGAAAAAGGCGCAATTAGCCGGCAGCTTTCGATGGGCGTGCGCACGCTTGCCGTAAAGGCACGAAGCACTGCACCGTCCGGCTACCCGATAACGCTCAATAGCAATGTGACGCTGGGGCACCTGGTGACTCGCACTGATCCAATCGCGATGGTCCCAGTGCCCCTCCCTCCTTTGCCCGCCGGATCGCGCGATGTTTCTGTGACCGCTGCTGGACAGAGCTTGGGGAACTTTGGGACCCTGCGCAATTTGACGCTGAACTCGAACACGGGCTCTTTCATTATTCCGCCGGGCACTTATGGCCGCTTCATCGCCAACAGCCAAAGCACCCTGGTGTTCGGCATGGCCGGGGCTTCCGAAGCTGCCGTCTACAACCTGCAAGAACTGACCCTCAACAGCAACAGCCGGCTGCAGGTTCTTGGCCCTGTGCTAATCAATTTGGCTGACCGAGTGACGGTTAACGGCGGTGCCCTTCTGGGCGGTTCCTTCAATGCCAATTGGGTCCAACTGAATGTGGCGCGCTCCGACGTGACCATCAACAGTAACGGAACATTTTACGGCGCCGTGCGGGCTCCGGCTGGAACCATCGTCATCAATGGACGGCTGGAAGGTTCTGCTACCTCCGACCGGTTGACGGTCAATAGCAGTGGAGTCTTGAGAGCAGGGACCTCCAATCAAGCCCCTGTGACGAATGCTGGAACAGACCAAATTATCACGCTCCCCGGGAATGCTAATCTCGTTGGCACGGTTAGCGATGACGGTCTCCCCGCGGGTCATTCGGTCACCACCGTATGGACGGCAGTGTCCAGTCCAGGAACAGTCAGCTTCGCCAACCCTTACGCAGCAATCACCACGGCGGCATTCTCAATGCCGGGCACTTATGTCCTCCGGCTGACGGGAAACGACGGACAACTCACAAGTAATGCCACTGTCACAATTACGGTCAATGCTGCCCCAGTTAATCTGCCGCCTGTAGTCAGTGCTGGACCGAACCAGACCATCACCCTGCCTTCCACAGCGAGTCTAGCAGGTACGGTCGCCGATGATGGCTTGCCGTTCTGCGGAGCACTGACTACAGTCTGGAGCCAGGTCAGCGGACCTGGAACCGTGGTTTTTGGCGCTCCAAATAGCTTGGCGACCACGGTAGTTTTTAGCGCCGCCGGCCCCTATGTACTGCGGTTGACGGCCAGCGATGGGCAACTCGGTAACAGTTCGGATATCGCCATCACCGTAAACCCGGCCAATCAAGCTCCTGTCGTGAATGCAGGACCAGACCAGTCGCTCGAGCTAGGAGCTAATCTGTTATTGAATCCGGGGAATGAAGAATCGCTCGTTGGTGGCCAGATCGCGGGATGGACGGTGGCGAGGGGTAACGGCTGGACGCAAGCTGCCGAAGGCTCGATTCCCAAAAGCATGGAAGGTAATACCTACTTCATGCCCGGTGACGATCCCTCTGCCGAACTGTCCCAAGACGTGAATGTCTCGGCCTGGACCGCTCGCATCGCCCAGGGGGAACAGCTCTTTGACCTCATGGCCCGAGTCCGATCCGGACCGAAAGATCCGCTTGACAACGCCCAAGTCATCTGGGAGTTCCGTAATGCAACCAACCAGACTGTGTTGGACTCTTTTGATTCAGGGTCCGTTAGTTCAACTCAGGGCTGGCATCTGATACAGCAAACCCGACCCGCGCCCGCTGGAACTCGGTGGATCCGAGTACGATTGGTCGCAATGCGCCAGAGCGGAACTAGCGATGATGCCTATTTTGATGGCTTGTCCTTGCGAGCTCTGGAAGCTGTGGGGACAACACTTGGCGGCAACTCAATTGATGACGGTTTGCCTTCGGGCGCAACACATACCTCCACTTGGACAAAGGAGAGTGGCCCCGGTGTTGTCACATTCGCAAACCCCCAAGAAACTCTAACAACTTCGACCTTCTCCGCTGCCGGTCCCTACGTCCTAAGGCTGACATCGACTGATACCGTGTTGTCCTCGAGTGACGACGTGGTCATTACAGTCGCTTCAGCCAATCACCCCCCACAGGTAGACGCAGGTACCGACCAAACGGTGACTTTGCCCGGGATGGCAGCCTTGGCCGGATCAGTCAACGATGATGGTCTCCCCGCCTGTAGTCCCCCTTCTGAAGGAGGTGGCGCCGCAGGTGGCGGGGGATGTCTGACTTTTACCTGGAGCAAAGTCAGCGGGCCGGGCGAAGTTAGCTTTGGAGATCCGCACACTGTTACGACTTCGGCTAGCTTTAGTGCTGCTGGCGCTTATGTGCTTCGCCTCACGGGCAGTGACACGCAATTGACCATGAGCGATGAGGTCGCCGTGAGTGTTAGTCCGGCCAATCGGGCACCGCTAGTTAATGCAGGGCCTGATCAAGCGATTACCTTTCCCGCCGGTGTAGCTTTGAGCGGCGCGGCAACCGATGACGGCCTGCCCGTCGGGAGCTCTCTGACCCTTGCCTGGAGCCAGGTGAGCGGTCCGGGACCTGCAGTTTTCAGCGCCCCAACCAGCTTGACAACCACGGTTACCTTCAGCGTGCCCGGACCATACATATTGAGGCTGACCGCCAGCGACTCTCTCGTGGACGTCAGCGACGAAGTCACGGTCATGGTGAATCAGGCACCCGTCAATCATGTTCCGGTAGTCGACGCCGGTTCGGACCAGACGGTTCTGTATGGAACCAATCTTCTACAGAATCCAGGAAATGAAGCTCCCCTGGTCAATGGCCGGATACCGAGTTGGACTGATTCGCGGGGAAATACCTGGGGTCAACCCATAGCTGGAGTGGACAGGTTCCCTTTCAGCCCGGAAGGAAATACCTATTTTGCAGTCACCGGAAGTCTTTACAACTACGGTTATGGCGCCACTACCGAATTACGCCAGGATGTGGATGTTTCGGCGTTTGCAGAGGGGATAGCGCTTGGGGGTGTCCAGTTTGAGTTCAGAGCCTACATCCGCACCAGCGACAAACCCAGGACAGACACCTGCAGGGCTATCGTTGAATATCGAACCGCCGACAATACCTCCCTCCTGGCGAGTTTTGATTCCACGCCTCTCTATTCGTCCACGGTTTGGAAACTAGTCACCGACACCCGGGTGGCTCCGGCAGGAACTGGACAGATTCGCGTTCGCCTGATTGGAGCCTTCAATAGTCTATTCACCACGGATACCTTCTTCGACGCAGTCTCGCTACGTGCACTTTCCAGCCAGCCGGTGAGCCTGAGCGGGAGTGCCTCCGATGATGGCTTGCCGGAGGGAGGTCCCTCTACCTTTACCTGGAGTAAAGTGGCCGGGCCGGGAACAGTCACGTTTGTCAATCCCAATGGACAAACTACCAGGGCGTTCCTCAGTGTGCCGGGCAATTATTCGTTGCGCTTCTCCGCCAGTGATTCCGAACTGACAGGGACTGACGAGGTGACGGTAACTGTCAACGAGGCTCCTCTTCCGCCAACGGTCAACAGCGTCGTCCTGATGAGTGGTAATGGACCAGTCGGAGGACGTGATTCTCTTAACCAGTTTACCCTGGATGGAGGGAGAACCTTTCAACCGGGGTTTATCCTTCCAGACTACGGAGCCTACTCCCGAATATCGGGGACCCGTTACATTAACAGGAACCCAGACAACAATGGTCCCTTGTATGCTTCCACTCGCTATCGTAGCTCCTTTGTCCTACCGACAGACTTCACAAACCCATCCTTTAGTATTCAGGTCCACGCCGACAACGTGGCAACGATTTGGCTCAATGGAATCCTCATTGGGCAGCAAACTTTTGCGGAGACTTCCAATAATTTTTGTTGTGGTCCGCAGTCTTACTCGACGATGAATTCCTCCCTTTTCCATCCTGGAATCAATTTCCTCGAGTTTGACATCTATAATTTCGCCGGGAACGTCGCCTTCGATTATTTGGCCACAGTTTCCTTTACCACGGCCATCCCGGCTCCCAATCAGCCCCCTGCAGTTCATGCCGGGCCTGACCAAGCGGTTGTAATGCCTGGACCCGTCAACCTGTCGGGGACCGCTGCGGATGACGGAATACCCTCAGGCGGGACCTTGTCTACAACATGGATCCAGATCGGCGGTCCGGGAGTCGCGTCGTTTGCAGACGCTTCCGCTGCGGTGACCACGGCGACCTTTAACGCTTCAGGAACCTACGTTCTGCGATTATCAGCGGATGACTCCCAACTAACAAGTACCGACAACACGACCATCACAGTCTTCCCTGCCGGAACGGTGAATTTACCTCCTGTCGTCAATCCCGGTCAGAATCAGTCAGTTCAAATTGGAAGCAACCTGCTTTTGAATCCCGGCAATGAAGATCCACTCATCGATGGCAAAATTCCAGGTTGGTCAGAAGTCACTGGAGATGTCTGGACGCAAGCTTCACCCGGCAGCGGATTGTCCCCCGGCGCTCATTCGGGGCGCACTTACTTTTCTGCTGGAGATGCGGAGCGAAGCGAATTGCGTCAAGACATAGATTTGTCCGCCTTTGCCGGGACGATCACTGCTGGAATCCAGCAATTTGTGTTCAAAGGCTACGTCCATTCCGGAAACGAAACCCCATCCGACAGTTGTCGCATCGTCATCGAATACAGGGACCCCGCAAACCTGGTAGCCTTATCAGTATTCGATTCAGGTGCCATCACGTCGGTTTCAAATTGGTCGCTAATAACTGACACAAGGACTCCGGCTAGAGGGACCGGCTGGGCTCGCGTCCGTCTCATCAGTCTACGGAACAGTGGGAGTAGCAATGATGGGTACTTCGATACGCTTTCTTTACGCCCTGTCGGAGCCGCAGGAATCAAACTCAGCGGTGCTGTGACCGATGACGGCTTGCCATCCGGCAAGATTCCAGCGCTTACATGGAGCAAAGTCAGCGGACCAGGCAATGTTTACTTTGGAGAGACAAAAAGCGCAGTTACCTCCGCCGCTTTCACAGTGGCTGGAAATTATCTCCTGCAACTGACAGCCAATGACTCGCTCCTGAACGGCAGCGCACAGGTAACTGTGACTGTTACACCAGGGAATCATGCTCCCACGGTTAACGCCGGACCCGATCAAACAATCACTCTGAACATCCCCGCCAACTTGACAGGAACCGTCTCTGACGATGGATTGCCAGCCGGGACTTCCGTCGCCGTTCTGTGGAGCAAAGTGAGCGGCCCAGGCTCCGTCACGTTCGGTAATCCGAGTGCAGTCTCTACTAGCGCCACCTTCGGATCCACCGGGACTTATGTGTTGCGCCTTACGGCCGACGATTCTGAATTGAGCGGCAGCGACGAAATCGGCGTGCTGGTCACGACGCCCAACCAGCCCCCTGTGGTCAGCGCCGGAGCCAATCAGACCATTACCTTGCCGCAGACCGCGACTTTGAATGGGGCAGTCAGCGATGACAACCTGCCTGTTGGTGGAACACTCACTAGTTCCTGGAGCAAGGTCAGCGGACCCGGCGATATTAGCTTCAATCCCGTCAATCTGCCCGTCTCGACTGCCAGCTTCAGCCAGCCAGGCGTCTATGTGTTGCGCCTTACGGCGAACGATTCGCAACTTGCGAGTTTTGCCGAAGTCACTATTACGGTCAATGCGGCGCCTGTAAATAAAGCCCCCATGGTCGAAGCCGGGCCCGATCATGCCGTGGAGATGGAGACCCATCTGGTCCTCAATCCCGGCAATGAAGAAGACCTGGTCAACAGCCAGATCATCGGCTGGACCCAATCTGTTGGACAACCTTGGCAACAGATTCTGAACGAAACCGCAGGTTTTCCGGGTAGTCAGGAAGGAATCGGCTTTTTCGCCGCTGGCGATGATCCTTTAAGTGAACTGAGCCAGAACATCGATCTGACGCCCTATAGCGGCAGCATAGCCATCGGTCAGCAACAGTTTGAATTCAAAGCCTATGTCCGTTGTGCAGCAAAAACTCCCGCCGATACTGCCCGCGTGGTCTGGGAGTTCCGCGATGTTGCAGGCCAGAATATTGTGGCCACGTTGGATTCAGGCCCCATTGGCACTACTGACACCTGGCATCTGGTCGAGAGCACGGTGGCCGTCCCGGCAGCCACCGGCTGGGTCAAGGTCCGTTTGCTTGCCGAGCGCCAGAGTGGATCGGCCACCCAGGTCTATTTCGACGGAGTGTCCTTGCGCGCGTTGGGCCAGGCGGGAGCGAGACTGGCTGGCTCAGCAACCGACGATGGGTATCCGGTAGGGTCAACCCTTTCCAGCTCCTGGGAAAAAGTGAGCGGTCCGGGCGAAGTGCTCTTCTCCAGCTCCTCAAAACCCGGAACCTCCGCCTCTTTTTCCACCTTGGGGGCTTATTCATTGCGCCTGAGCGCCAGCGACTCCGTGCTTTCCAGCAGCGATGAAGTCACCATCACTGTTGTGGCCGCCAATCAGGCACCTTTGGTCAATGCCGGCCCCAACCAGAATATTGTCCTTTCTGAAACTGCCACCCTCAATGGGACGGTCTCCGACGATGGTCTGCCTGGTTGCAATCCCCCTTCCCCAGAGGGTGGCGCCACAGGCGCCGGGGGATGTCTCTACCTCTCCTGGTCGAAAGTAAGCGGTCCTGGTGAGGTGGCATTTGGCATCCCTACCAGCACAACAACCACTGCCACCTTCAGCGCAACGGGTCAATACCGGTTGCGCCTCGTGGCCTCCGACGGCCAAAGGACTACTCGCGACGATGTGCTGTTCAACGTTACTGAAGCACGGATTAACCAGGCACCCGTGGTCAATGCCGGGCCAGACCAGACTATTACGTTGCCGTCCGTCGCATCTTTGAACGGCACCGCCACCGACGACGGTTTTCCCACCTGTAATCCGCCTTCTCAAGGCGGCGGCGCGGATCCTGGGGGATGCCTGACCTTCGCCTGGAGCCTGGTGAGCGGGCCGGGCACAGCCGGCTTCAGTGCTCCCACTGCCCGCTCAACCCAGGTCTCCTTCAGTCAGGCTGGGAGCTACGTTCTCGGCTTTACGGCCAGCGATGGCGAGCTTTCTTCCTCCGATGAAATCACAGTCATTGTCAACCTGCCGACCATGAACAACTCTCCACAGGTCAATGCGGGTCAGCCTCAAACTGTGCAAGTCACAGACAGCGTGAATCTCAACGGGCAGATCACCGATGACGGCTTGCCGCTCTTTGGCGGCTCGGGCGGAGTGTACCGTAACCGCATCACCAGCATCTGGTCAAAGGCAAGCGGTCCCGGAGACATCGCTTTTTCCAGGCCCACCCAGACAGTCGAAGGGATGGTGGCCTTGAACCATAACAGCATTGTCACTTTCAGCCAGGCAGGCACTTATGTGCTGCGCCTCACGGCAGACGATGGCAGTCTCTCCCGTTTCGCTGAAACCACGATCACCGTTTACGACGTTGCAAGCGGCCCGCCGCCAGTGGTGGAAGTCAGCGAACCGCTGAATGGCGCAGAGATCACGCATCCAGCCGAGGTGCGTGGCAGTGTTGATAAAGGTAACTGGACCTTGTCCTATAGTCTCAACACCGAAGATGGCACCGGCAGCAGCCTGGAAACCGGAGCCATCATTGCAACAGGATCGGGTGCCGTTTCCGGCGGGATCCTGGGGACCTTCGATCCCTCGTTGCTATTAAATGGGACTTACTCGCTAAAACTCTCCTCCACTGACGCCGCCGGTCAGACCTCATGGACCTCCATTAGCGTGGTGGCCACCCGCAACCTGAAGGTTGGCAACTTCGCGATCTCCTTCACCGATCTGAACGTGCCACTGCCCGGCCTGAGCCTCCAGGTCATCC
>JBGPHY010000257.1:0-7742 GCA_041484625.1 Terriglobia bacterium
CCAAGTCTGTCAGTGTCTGGCCATCCGACCCGGCCAAGGCCGTGGGACTCCGGCCGCTGACATTGAGGAAGAGCTTGACTCCCTTGGAATCCAAGTAACGAAAGGTTTCCCAGGCATCCTTGAAATCCAGGCGGGTGTAGACCTCCTTCAAATATTCGGGTGGAAACCGGCCGCTTTTGTCTCGTTTGTCCGGGTCAAGCCAGTCCGCCAGTCCATAGCAGTCAAAGCGATAAAGGGTTCCACCCAGGTCGTCGACCAGCAGGTCGAGTGCAGGCTTTAATTTCCCATCTCGCCATTGGTCGGGATTGATGTTGGCCCCGAAACCATCGATGATCTGGAACTTCCGGGTGGCATCCAGAGTCACCTGCTTGACATGTGGACTGCCAGCAAAAACAACCGACACGCAAAAGAGCAGTCCCTCGACTATGAGGATTACACTCCAGTGCAGTCGCAGGCTTTTTCTTGCCATCGGGGCCTCCTGTACTCAGTCACTATGTCAGTTCGAGTAGAACTGGCCTCCTCGGATTTTATTGTGTAATAACCAGGCTACAGCCCGTAACTCGACATCTCCCAGCCTTTTCGGTAAGGCCGCTTAACCCACTGGTTGGCTTCCGGAAAATTGGGGAACTCCATCTTTTCACTGTCCCAGACCAGTTTCCCCTGGTACCGAACCGCAATTGTTCCAAGCAGGACCCACTCTGTGAAAGGGCCGGCATAGTCAAAGTTGGCCAGCGGTGCCGGTCCGCCTTTGCAGGCCTGGATCCATTCACGGTGATGCCCGGCGGAGCGGGGAAGCATTGGGCTGGAAAACTTGTATTCCTTCATGAGTCTTTTGGGCAACAAACGGGGGTCATCTCCATAGCAGCCGACAGTGATCATCCCTTTGCTGCCGATGAACAGTGTGCCGTTATCACCATCGCCCAGCTTTGTCTTTTCGCTGACTCCCCTCGGGAGAGGTGGCAGCAGCCCGCCGTCATACCAGTTCACCACGACCGGAGGGAGGGCCCCGCGGGCGGGAAACTCATACTTGATGATTGATTTGTTTGGGAAGGTTTGATCGTTCTTACCTTCCTCACGGACGCACTCCACACTAGTGGGAGTCTCCAGTTGGAGTGCCCAGTTGGCCGGGTCCAGGATGTGACAAGCCATGTCACCCAACGCGCCACAACCGAAGTCGAACCACCCGCGCCAGTTGAATGGCGCATATCCGGAGTTGTAAGGTCTGATTGGAGCAGGTCCAGTCCAGATCTCCCAGTCCAGTGTCTCCGGGACCGCCTCTTCCGGAAGTGGTTGTGCGACACCCTGGGGCCAGATGGGTCGGTTTGTCCAGGCATGGACCTCCTTCACATCGCCGATGGCCCCCGACCAGATCATCTCGCATAGCCTTCGGACACCTTCTCCTGCGTGGCCTTGATTGCCCATCTGAGAGACGACATTGTACTGGCGGGCGGCCTCGGCCAGAACACGGGCTTCGTGGAGGGTATGAGTCAGCGGTTTTTGCACGTACACGTGAATCCCTCGCTCCATGGCCCAGAGCGCTGCAGTGGCATGAAAGTGGTCCGGGGTGGAGATGGTGACAGCGTCCAGGCTCTTCTCCTTGTCCAGCATGACGCGGAGATCTTTATACTGCCGGGCCTTGGGATGCTTCCGAAACGTCTCGGCGGCATTCTTCCAGTCCACATCGCACAGCGCTACGATATTCTCACTTTCACACTCTTCGATATCACTGGCCCCCTGGCCACCAGCGCCGATGGCCGCGATGTTAAGCTTTTCGTTGGGCGACCGGTGGTGGACGCGAGTGCGAGAAAGCGTCTGCGCCAGTACCTTGCCTCCCACCAAAGTGGCGGCACTGCTCAAGAAGAAATAGCGCCGGGAGACTTTGTTTTCAGACATGATCGACACCTCGAGAAGATTTCACAACTGGCTCCCTCACCAGTCTGCCACCGAACCGTCTTTGTGATAGTAAGCCATCGTCACTTCCGGTTGGAAGGGGTGCTTCGCGGCTTCCTTTTCATTGATATCAATGCCAAGCCCCGGCGCCTTTGGTGCCAGGTAAACACCGCCGTCCATGCAGATGGGTTCGGTCACGACGTCATTTCGCCAGGGCACGTCATTGCGAACCACTTCCTGGATGAGGTAGTTGGGGGTGGCAAAGCCGACGTGCAGGGAAGACATAGTGCTGACCGGTCCCTGGGGATTGTGGCAGGCCACGGAGATCATGTAAGTCTCAGCCATGGCAGCTATTCGCCGCGCCTCACTGATGCCACCGCAATGGCTGACATCGGGCTGAACGACGGCACAGGCCCGCTTCTCAAAAAGCTCGCGAAACTGGGAGCGGAGGACCAATCGTTCCCCGGTGGCAATGGGCATCGGCAAAGCACGGGCCACCTCCACCAGGCCGTCCACAAGCTCCGGCCAGCAGGGTTCCTCGTACCAGTAGAGATTGTAGTCCAGCAGCAAACGTCCAAATTGAATGGCTGCCGCCGGCGTGGTTCTGGCGTGCAGGTCCAGCATGATGTCCACATCGTCGCCAGCCGCCCGGCGCAGGGCCTCCACGCAACGGGCCGCATGTTTCAGAGTCTTGGCGCTTTCAATGGGCTCGGAAACGGGGATCGGCATAGCTTTGACCGCCGTGAATCCCTGGGCCAGGCTCTCTTGCAGGCGATCGGCGAAATCCTCCGGCTCGATGGTCTTGTACATCCCCTCCAAAGTCCCTCCGCCCAGATGGTCGTAAAATCGAAGGGTGTCACGGACTGGACCTCCGAGCAGTTCACAGACCGGTTTGCCGACCTCCTTTCCTTTGATATCCCAGAGCGCCTGGTCGACACCGCTTATGGCACTGCAATTGACGATACCGCCACGCCAGAAATACTGGCGGTGCATGATCTGCCAGCAGTGCTCGACCCTGCGGGGGTCCTGTCCGATCAATAACTGGGAAAGATCTTCAATTGCGCCTACTACACCCTTGGTCTTCCATTCCAAGGTCGCTTCTCCCCAACCGTAGAGACCCGGTTGGTCGGTCTCCACCTTCACGAATACCCAATTGCGCATGCGCGCATTCACGACAAGTGAGGAAATCTTAGTGATTCTCACAATTCCCAACCCTTCCGATATTCACGGCGCAGGTATTCGTTTGCTTCGGCGACGTTCGTGATCTTCATGTTATCACTGTCGAACAGTACCTTCTTGCCTGCTCGTAAAGAGATAGTCCCCAGGGTGACCGCGTCCGAAATCGGCCCGGCGTTCAGGAAACTGCCGGGCGACTGTGGCCCTCCCTTGCATGCTTGGAGGAATGGGCGGTTACGTTCGGCCTGCCCCCTCTGCTCTTGTCTGTCCCCCTCCTGGGATGATTGGGGCGGCCAGAACGGTTTGTGCTTGCCTTGCGCATATAGCTGTGGATCCTCCCCCCTGAACCCGGCCATGATCATCCCCTTATCGCCAACAAAAAGAATGCCCTCTATGGCCATCTCGATGTGTTGCGCCGCAATCTCCTCCGGAAGTCGCGGCAGCATGCCGCCGTCATACCAGAACAAGTCAGGGGCGGGCCTGCCCGCATGCGCGGCGAACGTGAAGTGGATAGCGCAGGCGGCCGGGTAAGAAAAGTCGTTATTCGCGGGTTGGCTCACATTGTCAACAATTTCACAGCTGTGCGTCTTCCACGATTCGGCGCAGAGGGGGGAGCCCAGGTTGAGCGTCGTGAAGATCGGCCAGAGGCTATAGATTCCCATGTCCGCCATGGATCCGCCGCCGAAATCGTACCAGCCACGAAACACGGCGTGAGTATAGTGCGGATGATACGGGCGGTCGAGCGCGGGCCCCAGCCACAGGTCCCAGTCAAATCCCTTCGGAACCGGCGGGGTGTCGGTGGGAATCTCCGTGTATTGGGGCCAAACCGGCCTATTCGACCAGTTGTGTATTTCTCGGAGCGTACCGATGGCTCCCTGCTCGATCCTGGTGGCGATCCTCTCGTTGCCTGTTCCGGCGCCGTACGCCAGCAGGTGGGTGGCGAGCTTCGTATTACGGGCCGTCTCGATGACCCGTCTCGCTTCGTACAACCGGTTGGCGATTGGCTTGTGCATCAGCACATGCTTGCCCTTCTTCATCGCTGCGATGGAGATGGTGGCGTGCAGATGGTCGGGCGTCATGATCTTCACGGCATCCAGGTCTTTCTCTTTCTCCAGCAGTTCACGGAAATCGGCATAGGAGGCGCAGGCCTTGAACTTTTCGGCGCCTCTCTGGTTGGCATAATAGGTGTCCACCACTTCGCGCCCGACTTCCCGACCACCGGGACAACCGTTGTCATTTTCTCTCCACGATGGGTTGCCCAGGTAGGTTCGTATTGCTTCCCGGATACTGCCCTTGCCCCACTCCACATAGTCACTGCTACCTGTGTTGGGGTCACAGACAGCCACGATTTGGATCTCAGGATCGGCGAGCAGACTGCCGAGTTCGCTGATCCCCTGCGTACCCATCCCGATGTGGGCCAGCGTGATCTTGTCGCTCGGGGGCACATATCCGTATCCCCCCAGGACATGCCTCGGAATGATTGTAAAAACACCTGTTGCGACGGTCGATCCAAGGAATTTGCGGCGATCGATCTTAACCATCACTTAATTCCTCCTGCTCCCAGTTTATTGTCCCCGTGCTCGCATTCTTATTTGAGTAGCTGCAGAACTGCCTGCAGAATGCCCCCTTGATACCAGTGGAACGCTGTCTTCGAAATCTCCCCCCATCCGCGCATCATCCGCCGGATCTCGCCGCAGTTCCCAGATTCTTGGCTTTTTCTTGAGGAACCCCACTAGAAGCCTGAACGGCCGGCAAGCTGTCCAGTTGGTTTGACTCTACAACCAGGTGGTTCCTGCCGGCAACAAAAAAGGGAGCGGAAAGAACTCGCTCCCTAACGACAAGATTATCTTGTCCTTTGTCCCATCCCAGAATTATGCCGTGGTTTCGGCCATCGAAGTAGTCCAAGAGATTCAATAATCTGGGCTAATTGAGGAATCTGAGATCAGGGAGAGAGAGTACCCATTGGGTAGCAAAGATCATTGGCATTCTTACATCTCCAAGACGAGCTAATTTATAGGTTGCGCTTCGAAGAAGCCGCTGGTCCGCTGATCGCTATAGACGCGGGAAGTTGCCATCAGCGGTTGACCATTTGTGCAGATAATCTCAACCGGTCCGTAACTGCCATGGACCCCAAGGCTTTCCAGGATGTTGGGAGTGCTGAAGAACCCTGCCGGGGCAACGGGCACGCCCCGGAGGCTCCCGGTGATATTGCCATTGGTGTCTCGAGAGAGAATATCCACCAGGGCTATTGCATCGCCGTTGTTGAGGACTACTAGGCTGGATTTGAATTTTCCGACGTTGGCAGTGGATTGGACTAACAGGTGCACAGCTCCTTCTCCTTGACTCAGGGCAAACCCGGGATCGTCGGTCGTATTATCAATTTGAGAGGCCCATCCGTAAATGGGTTGGTCGGATTCCAAGCGGATGGAGGCTTCCAGGTTGGCGGCCAGATCGAGGCCCAAAAGCTCTCGAAGGACGTTGTTGATTTGCAGCATTCCCTTGGCCGGTACTGTGACTGGCCGGGATTTGCGTTCAATGCCATCCTTTCCCATCAGCCGGATTTTCACATTGGCAGGATAATCGGACACATTGTTGATGCCCAAGTTGGTCCTGACCTCAACAGAGTCGACCACCTGAGGAATTACTTGATCTCGGGATGCACCGGCAATTCTTAACCCTTCAAAGAACCCGCCCGCATTGCCATTACCAGAAACTCGAGAAGTTCCCACTAGCGCAGCGGCATTGTCAGAATAAATCTCCAGAGGACCGTAACCCGAGACTCCTAGGAACTGCAGAATGTTTTCTACCGAAAAGATTCCGCTATAAGGAATGGAGATCGGATTCTGCGTTTGGCCCTGGAGCTGACCCTCGATGTCGTAAGATCTCAGAGAAGCAATGGCGGGTCCAGAACCGAGGTTTCTCAGCATGAGGAAGGATCTAAACTGACCGGTGTTAGCGCTGGAAAGGATAAGGATCCGGTTGTTTCCCGTCACCCGCCCGGAGAGGATGCTGGGATCCTGCGAAACGTTGTCAATTTGAGAAGCCCAGGCACTGATCGGTTGATCGCTTTCCAGGCGCAGCGAGCCAGTCTGTTCGCTACTGCCAGGTAAGAGATAACGGATGATACTGTTCATCTGTTTCAAACCCATTGGCGGAACCTGGACGGTCGTGCCGGAGAACTCGGTTCCGGCTTTATCCATGAAAATGATCTTCACCCTGGCAATGTTCTGAGAAAGATTGTTAATGCCCAGATTAGTTCGGAACGCAGCGTTTTCAATCACCAGCGGGACAATGATCACCTCTGACGTGAGGCGGGCAACCGCCTCGTTCGAGTGCACGCTCTCTCCTGAGCAGTTGACCGCAGAAACTACATAATGATAGGTGACATCCTTCTGCACACTCTGGTCAGAAAAACCGGTCGCACTGATTTCAGTGGCGATTGTGCTGTAAGGTCCGCCGCTGGCTGTGGCTCGCTTGACATTGAAACTGATCGCTTCCGTGACAGGAGCTCAGAAGAGTTCTACCTTGTTGGCGCCGGCAGAGGCCCCCAGACTGGCAGGGACTCCAGGGAGAATGGAGGGCAGCGTGGCTGCGACCTGGTTGGAGTTGGTACTCTCTCCTCCGTCGCCTAGGGCTGTCACCATGTAGAAATAGCTGGATCCACACTTAAGGTTAGTGTCGACGTAGCTGGTCCCTTTCACTTCGGAAACCAGAGTCGTGAAAGGCCCGCTGCTGCTGGTGGCGCGCCAGACGGAATAGCTCGAAGCCTCCGACGAACCGCTCCAGGAGAGTGTAATCTGTGAACTGCCCGGGGTGGCGGTCAGCTCCGCGGGTGCCGTCGGAGCTGCATGCAGGCTGGTGCCAAGAACCTCGAAGATTGCCTGAAACTTCGGGGTATCTAACCGGGTGATGTCGTCAGTCAATCCCCAACAGCCAAACCGGCTGTAAGCGCTACTGAGAGTGAAGTACATAAGGAGATCACCGCCGAGAGCAAACCAATTGTCTCTCAATTCGTGAATCAAAATGTCTTCCACACGCGGGTCGCGCTCCGCCCGGATACGATTGGCCACATTGGCTGGGTCCCCCCCGCCGGTGTCCGACCCACCTTCATAGCAGAAATGCTTCAGGCCATACTGGTTGGCGTAGCCCTGCAATTCTTGTTTGGCCAGTACGCTGGAGTCGCTGCTGGCACGCAGGTTGGAGAGAATCTGATCCACACTGGCGTTGGCATAATTGTCCCCCATATTGAAGTAAGGTGCCCCCGCGATCGCATAAATGAATTGCTTGGGCGGGCCAAAGGTGCGGTTGATGTAATTCAGCATATCGGCATATTCATTTCGAAAGAATCCGATGTGCCAGGACAGGACCACACAAATTCGATTGTTGATGGCCGCAGCGCCGAAAATGGTCTTGAAAATGTTGCTCAGCTCAACCGTACGACGCGCATGATTATGAGCCTCAGAAACGCCCAGGCTGTTGGCTTGGGCCAGGTTCCAAGCTCTCTGGTTGAAGAGGCCGTTCCAGACTTCATTACTGCTCTCCACATAAATCTTCAAATTGGGATTGAGGTTCTCTCGCAACATCACGGCCAGATTGGTAACGTAGTCCGAAGAGACGGAAACCGGGACATTGATCCAAACGTCTTTGCCAGTGAGGTTCCCTAATTCGATAACATA
>JBGPHY010000258.1:0-7740 GCA_041484625.1 Terriglobia bacterium
AATTCCGGGGAGTCGCCGTGTGAGGGCACACGGCCTACACTCATCCCAAAGGTCTTGCGAGAGCTATGTAGGCCGGGTCCCCCGACCCGGCGCATTTTTCTCATTAAGCCAGATCGCTCAAAGAACAAGGCACCGATTCAAAAAGGTGTATGATAGCGTTTTGCCAAACTCATAATTTGCAGTCGCCGGGGAATAGAAGAAACTAGGAATTGCCCCTGTTGGTTACGTGCCTCTTTCTGTCACGACAAAAAAGAGTCGCTGCAGAAAATGCTGGCACACGTCGAAGTTGCAGCCAGAAGAAAGAGAACAAGCAATCTCCTCACTAAAGGAGGTGAGGCGCGAGAATAACTCAAGAGTCAGTAATTGATGAGTGTGGACAGACAGGCAACAAACAAAGACAAACAGCGAAAACAGTCAAAGGAGGCATGTTATGGCAGGGAATCGGAAGGCACTGTGTGTAGGAATAAACGTTTTTAAGAATTATCCGGATGCGACGCTACAGGGATGCGTGAATGACGTCGAAAGCATGGCTTCGTTTCTCAAGAAATATATGGGGTTTATCGACGCTGATATCGTGCGGTTGACTGACGCCCAGGCCACCAAGCAAGCCGTGATGGGGAATTTGCAGACTATGGTGGCTGATGCCAAGGCGGGGAAACTGAATCATTTGGTGTTCACCTACTCCAGCCACGGTACCCAGGTTCCCGACCTGAATGGAGACGAGCCGGACCGGGCGGACGAAGCGTTTTGTCCCCATGATCTGGCTCAATCCGGCAATCAGTGGGACCGGAAACACGTCATCGTGGACGATGAACTCAACAGCCTGTTTACAAAGGTCCCGGCGGAAGTGCTGGTCGAAGTGTTCCTGGACACTTGTCACAGCGGAACAGGACTCAAGGCCATCGATCTGCTGATTGACCGGAAACCCCGCTACCTGCCGCCGCCGTCGCTGGAGGCTTTTGCAGAAGTTGAAAACCGGTCACTGCGCGGTATGGGACGTCAGTTCCTGGAGAAAGGCTTGAATCACCAGATTCTGTGGACGGCTTGCCGGTCAGATCAAACTAGTGCCGATGCAAAGATCGGCGGAAGTTTCCACGGAGCGTTTACCTATTACCTCTGCAAAGTGATCGACGCTTCCGGAAACCGGCTTTCGCGAAAGTCGGTGTTACAAAAAGTCAGGGCCGAACTCAAGACGAACCGTTACACGCAGGTACCGCAACTGGAGTGCCCGGCCACAGCCCGCGACGTCGCCCCGGTGACTACTCAGAAGGCCAATCGCGCCTGAAGATCATGAAGAGTAGGCTATGGATGTGAGATCCTGAAAGGACTCCATTGGGTGGGATGGGGTGTTACCAATCAGGCGTCGGTAGAAAAGGCATCTGCGGACTCGCCGGAGATGCCTTCCCTCTCTGCCTGCCCCCTCCATTGCGGCTTCTCCGGGAAGGCCTGATGCGATCCTGCCTCCGCGAAGATCCTCTCCAGAACAGAGCACTTCGTGATACCCTAAGGAGCCTCAGGGGTAGTGTGGGGGAGTCTCAACGTTGCTTCTTCATGTGCAAGCTTTTCATCCTGACCGGAATTGGCTCCATCGGTGGCGCCGTCACGGTCTGATCCTGTTACTGGCACTTTTTCACGGTCACACCCTTTATCCCGCAGATTCCAGTCTCCCCTCTCCTCCGACTACAAATAGCGCCGTGATGCCGGCCTGCTCCTCCGGGCTCTCACGTTGGCTCGACCTGCAGACGGGAACACTTACCCTCCGTTACAAGTGGGAAAAGGATAGTGAAATCCCGATTCGACTCAGCCAGGTCCAGTATAACGTCCTCTTCCGGTTGCGTCTGAAATTCGATTCACGGGGGCGATTCAGCTTGATTGCGGGAGGGGGGTCTGGACGCCGCTTTAATTTCGGATGGAACTCTACGGGCATTGGAACCGGAGATCTGGTCACCAATCTCTACCTCAGGCAACTTCATATCTCGGCTGTCCCGGTGCAAGGTTTTGAAATCCAGTACGGCGGATTTGGTTTTGTTCGGGGAGAGTCGACCGACATCACTAGCTTCAACCTCAACGGATATCTCATGGGTCAGCGCCTAAGCCTGAAGCGTCCGCAGCAGTTCTTTTTTGACGAGATCTCCTTGACCGGAGGGTATCTGGGTGACTTCTTCAATCCCAGCGTGATTGGCCGATTTCATCGGCTCAGCCAAGTGAACTACTACCACTTCCTGGTACTGAAGCACAACAAGGACCGAGTGTCGTTTTCTGCGGATTACACGTCCCAGGAGGGAGCCCAAACTCTACGGCAGGCCATTAAGATCCAGTTTAAGTCGGCGAAATTTCTAGATACTTTTCTCTTTGAGAATTACCAACGCCTCGATGTGAACCCGGCATGGGGTTTCTCTTCACAAGTCCAGAAAACATTGAATTCGAAGTTTACCCTGGCGGGTGGAATTTCCGACATCGACAAGAATTATGGTCCGTGGAACTCAGACCGGTTGGGTAAAGGCCGTAGATTTTTTCTGATCGGAAGCCTCCCCATTGGCCGGGAATTCACTCTGACGGGCTTGGTCACACAGGCGTTCGCTACTAACTTCCCTGTTGTCAATCACACGAGGTTCGAAGTCGGCATCGGGTACGACTTCGCCAGCCGCCTCAATCGGTCCAGGCTCTTTTAACGTTACCCTTTGAAGAGGTCTTTTTTTAGCGGCCGAAGTTTCTGGAAGTCGGCTCCGGAGATAATGTAATACCAATCAGCAAAACGGTCCCGAAGCTCCTTTTCACGTTCTCTCCCGCCCTCTCCGGGAGCCCTTCCCTCACCGGCATACTGTTGGGCACGGGCAGAGTTGTAACTCACCGTGATGAACAGAAAACGCCGTTCCCCTAGGTCTTTAGTGGTCCCGTCCGATGAGCTTGCTCCTCCCTCAATGGCACTGACTGATGAGCTTGATGCGATCTCACCAAAGCGCAAGGTGTATTGCAGCCCATTGGCGGCATCAACGATCAATTCTCCTTCATTGGAAAGCAACTGCCCGGTCTGAGTAATGAAAAAGCCCTTCTGGCGGAGTGAAACGATGGCTTCCGGAGAGAGACGGATCCCTTCGGGAGTTCTCAGATCCCGGCTCAGGCCTAAAGGTTTAGGCTGGACATCTACAATCCTCAGGCTGGCCAAAGCCTTGGTCAGATCCTCCACCCTCTCCCGACGAATGGCGCCGCCTCCCGGGATTGCCCAGCCCCCGTCACTGCGGATGAGGGTGGTGTTTTCAACGTTCTGTAGGACCCCGAAGGTTTCGTTGATAGAATACCGATTGATGACGATTCTTCGGACATCGGCGGCCTTCAGCTTCAGCAAGTCGGTTTCAATCCAGTCTTCAAAACGTGCAGAAGCCTCAACGTCAGTCTTGACGAGGTAGGTTCGTAGCTGACCCGGGACTCGCATGTAGCGATACTCCGGCTTCCCCTCGGGAGCCTTGCCAACGATGAAGTCGGCCAGTACATCCCCCCTGGCACTCCGCAGCGTGACTCGCTTCCCTCGCCCTGTCAGACTGCCCGCATTCTGGTCCAGAGGATCAACAACTCCATATCTGGCCTGGTCTTCCAAGTGATCAGAGACAATTCTATCTTTCTTTAAATCAACCAGTGCGGCTGCCGTCTTGGCGAGTCGTTCCTCTGCATCAGCCGGATAACCATGATGAGAAGGAATAACCCACTTTTTACCCTTGAATTCGACCTTCAGCGGTCGGGCTGTGGCAGTGTTTTCATCGTAATCGATGATTTCGATGGCTTTGGGGGCCTGCGGGTCAGTGAAACCTGGATAGAACAGTTCCCCCTGGTCACTGTAGACTCGAGGTGCGAATGTAGTCGGGTCAAATATCAGTGCCACGGCGGCGAGAGAGCCTGCCACGAGACAAAATAAAAGCGTTATCAAAAGTTCTTTCATAATGACCCTATTAATGATGCCGTTTGCGCAGCATGCTGGCAACTTGCTCCATAGCATTCTTGTACAAGAAGGTGACCTCAAGAGAAGTCATGGTTTGCTGTAATGCATATGTTCTCACCTCAGGATCAAACGGTCGGCAGAGATGCCGAGTTTCTCTCTGCGAAGCCTCCGAAGAGAAACAACCAGGAAAAGGAGGAAAGCCGGAATCGGAGGCAAAACCACGGCCATAAGCTTGATGGTGTTCTGAATCCGGCGGACCGATGCCTCCATATCGGCCCGGCTGCGTTCAATCTGCTTCAGCCGTTCATCTTCGATGTTGGTTCGTGCTACGTTCAACCGGCGGGTCTCTGCTTTTTGTTGGTTGGCAATCATGATCCGCTTGGTCTGTTCATCCAGCTCCGCTCGACTGCGAACCTGTTCCACCGCGCGATCCAGCCGCGCTTGAGCCTCGCTGAGTCGCTGCTCGGCAACCCTTTCCGCCTCCAGGGTCTCTTTCAGGCGCTGTTCTTCGTAGACCTTGGTGCGAGCTTCCACCACCTCTAACGTCCGATGTCTGGGACGTCTCTTACGCAAGGCGATGAATGATTCGTCTCCCGTTAGCTGGTCAACTGAGTTGAGCAGGAAAGTTACATTGTCAAATTGCAGATTTTCAGTCCCTTCCCGACGCAATTGGAAGAACTGTTCGCCCATCATATCCACATCGGCAACGACAATGGCGTTGACCGGCACTCCTGTGGCAGAGCCCTTGACTCGTGCAGCGAGCGTTAAGGATTCGCCCTTCGGATCGTGGGGAAGATTGGAGACCATCTGCAAGCCGAACAACGTGGGTTGGACCAGCCTCGACCAGCGGGTAGTTCCCGAGTCCTTGCCTGTGCTCAACAAGGGTATAAACGCGGCGGATTGGTTCATTGGTTTCAGCGTGCCCGGGTAAATGAGAACAAGTTCCTGGAGTCCGGAGGTGACAGCCTCTTTGAGATTGAAGGTCGTTGCGCTCTTGTTTCCGGCTCCTAGAAAGACCACCTCAGGAGGGAAGGATCGCAACTGGGGGTGAGGATTGTACTTGTCCCAGGCAATTTGATCGTTGGCCCACTCCACCCCCAGCACGCTCATGAGTGGTCGTATATTGGCCATCTTCCGAGGTGCCGGGGCATTCATGAAAGGAGTCGAAGGGACTTCCTGGGGTGAGAGTTCGGGATTGAAGGCCGGCAACGGGTCAACAAAAACCAAGATAGGCTTGCCGCTTTTCACGTAAGCAACCAAACGATCGACCTGATCCTGCTCCAGGGTGAAAGGGAGTGCGGCCACCAGCACATCCAGGTCCTGTGGATAGTCCTGGCCGGCAGGGACCTGAGTTACCTCATACTGTTTCCGCAGTTCTCCTACGATGGACCAGTCGGCAGTCTGACGCTTGGTCTCAAAATCGAAGCCGCCAAACAGCCGGGCTGCTGTCTGGAGAACTCCCACTTTCTTTCGACCAGCGTGGGAGACTATCCGGATGGAACGCATGAGTTCGTACTCGGCTGGCAGCCCTGGATCAAAAAAGGGAATAACGAATTCTTCTGGCCCACAACTAAAGCCGATGCCCATGAAGATCTCGTCAGGGCTCCCCATTGTCTGAAGGTAAGCAGGAACTCGCTGAGCCCGAATGTTGAAGCGCTCCTGGGCTTCCCGAGCCTCCGGAGTGTATTTCTCTGTTTCAATGACCTTGGTGTGAATTCGCCCTTTCCCCAAGGCTTGAATTTCCCGGAGCAAGGAGGTGACGTTGTTGCGAGGAACCAGGTAGCTGCGGGGGACCTGTGGGCTCAGAAAGGCCTGAATGAAGACGGGACGCTTCGGATCCAGGCTAATAATCAGCTTGCGGGTATCAGTGGAAAGTGAGTGGATTCTCTCTGCAGTCAAGTCCACCCTGGCGCCTATTCGTTCCATCAAAACAGTAAAACTGACAACACTGGCCAGCAGAGCCACGGCCCGAACGAAGTAGTGCCGTCCCAGCTTCGCACTTCCTTGGCCGGTTTGCCAATGGCGCCGCCCTAATAGGGCCACATTCAAGTAAAGCAAGGCGGCGACGAAGGTCGTGAAATAAACCAATGAGGATGCGGTCAAAACACCACCGGCCAGGTCGCGGAACTGCTCTCGAAAGGAGAAACTCTCCACAAAACGCTGTGATCGGCCGCTGAGGAGAACCCCAGCATGGTCAATGAAGACTGGAACAGCACAAAGACCAGCGCCGAAGATGAAGGCAATGGTCAGGTTATCGGCTAGCAGGGAAGCCAGCATCCCCAGGGCAATCAGAGCTGCCCCCATCAACCAGTAGCCCAGATAAGTCGACATCATCAGGCCCGGGTCGGGGTTACCGAGCCAGCTGAGCACCACCAGGTGGCTCAAGGAGAAGAAAAGTGCGACCGTGTAAATTGACAGAGCCGCAGCGAATTTGCCCAGGACAATTCCCAAGTCGGTTGCCGGAAGCGTCAGGAGCAGTTCGTCAGTGCCGTTTTTCCTTTCTTCTGCCCAGACCCCCATAGTAATAGCCGGAATGAACAGTACCAGAAGGTAGGGGAACAACTGGTTCAACTGGTCGAGATTAGCCAGGTTGTTGGCAAAGAAAGCCTCCTGCCAAAAAGCAGCAATGGCACTGAGGAACACGAAAAGCGTAATGAAGACATAACCGGTAGGGTTGCTGAAATAACTGAGAATTTCACGCTTAAAAACGGCCCTGGGAAGGCACCAGGCGTGTTTCATTTTTCGTCCTCCCCAGGCCGCTCAGTGTTGTGTCTCTCCGGAGAATCATCAAGAGGGTTATCCGCTGCTGCGAAACCGTCAGGAAGCTCTTCTGTTACAGGTTCTTGAGCGAGGGAATCTCCGCTTGGGGTCGGCGGAGCCTGGGATCTGCCGGTCATCCGGTAAAAGGCTTCCTCCAAACCGCCGTCTCCTGTCATTTCATGTGGTGATCCGTCAAATACGACGCGGCCTTCATTGATGAGGATCACATGATCGGCGACGGCTTCTACTTCCTGGAGAATGTGTGTCGAAAGCAGGACCGTTTTTGTTTTTCCAATCTCCCGGATCAGTTTGCGCACATCGTGGATTTGGTTTGGATCCAGCCCGATAGTGGGTTCGTCCATGATCAGGATGTCAGGTTCATGCAGCAGCACCTGCGCCATCCCGACGCGCTGACGGTACCCTTTGGAGAGCTTGTGGATGCTCTTCTCCAGCACAGAGTCCAGCTTGCACTGCTTCACAACAGACTCAATTCGTTCTTTCAGCCTGGCTCTCGAGATACCGCGGGCTTCGCCGAAAAAGCAAAGCAATTCCAGCGGGGTCATCTCAGGATAAAGCGGCCCGTTTTCAGGCAAATACCCCAGCCGCTCCACGGCGGGAATGCGATGGGTAGAAACGTCCAGTCCGGCGATTCTGGCGACACCTTCACTGGGAGCCAGATAACCGGTCAAGATTTTCATTGTGGTGGACTTGCCCGCGCCATTTGGGCCCAGAAAGGCGGCCACCTGCCCTCGCGGGATGGAAAACGTGACATCACGAATGGCGGCGAAATCCCCGTAAAACTTACTCAGCCCCTGGGCTTCAATCATCGGGCCGTTCTCGAAATCAACCATGCTTGTTTCCTTCTCCGGCTCATCAACTCAACAAATTCGAATCTCTCACCAGAATTAGGACTGTGAGAGTGTTTCATTGTGTCAGGCGTCCAGGCGTGCTGCGGGTGACGCATCTGAACATTGTACGGACGGCCCCAACTGATGTAGCCGGGTATGAAAGTACCCCGGGCGACACGTTGGAGAAAAGATCCTGTC